>JAAWGY010000155.1 GCA_022795575.1 Angelakisella sp.
CTGTTTTGGGGAGAAAGGCCCTACTCCTAACCCCGGCCGCGGTTTGCGCTTCCCCGCCAGCAGGCTACATAACCGCAATAGCCCCCATCCTCACCCAAACGCCGCTACACAAAACCGCGGCCTAACGGCCTACAACAAAACGGCAGGGCCTGTGCCAAAAACACAAGCCCTGCTGTTGTGATAGTCAACCTGGAGAGTTTCGCTCCTGCGGGAGCGACCAGGGCCTGCGCGGCCCTGGACCTGCGGCCCGGTAGCCCGGGCGGGCTCATAGCAGGCCATCACCCTGCAAGCACTAACAAAAGCACATCACTGCCCCGGGTTCAGCTCAATCCGTATCTGCACCTGACGATAGCCGGGACGGCTGCCATCGTCACTGAGGACAGCCGTTACCCGAAAATGATTCCCGCCAAGGCTCTCCTCTACCATCCCCCTGGCCACCGCGCCAACCCCCAGCGGTTGCCCCGCCGCCTCCGCAGCAGCCCGCTGCCAAGCAGCCGCTACCATGCCGGGCATCCAATTCGCCAGCTTCAGAAAGCTGTACAACCCGCTCTGCTCCACCTGGAGCCAAGGCTGAAAACCCGCCAAATCCCCGGCACTGCTATAGCTGTCAAAGCTCCTGGGACTCATCGCCCGCCCCTGGCAGTAAGCCTCGTACTGAACCGCCTCCTCCTGCTGTGCAGCAGAATAAACACCCTGCTGGGGCTGGGGCTGTACCGGCTGGGACCACCCGGCTGCCCCCTGCCAGGAGGTGGTATTGGGCCCCTGCTGAGGATATGTCGGATACTGAGGATAGGAGGGGTACTGCGGATACTGGGGCCATGCAGGCTGCTGCCAGCTGGTGGTAGGCGACCAGCCGTAGGGCATCCGCCCCTGCCAAGCCAGCTCCTCCATCCGGCCCTGGAGTACCGCGTCGGCAAAGCCCGCCTTGGTCAGCGCAACGTAAGGTGTCAATAGCGTCAGCAGCAGGAAAGCCCCCAGGTTAATCCAGATGCTGTACTGGTCGATCAGCTCCTCCGGCATGGTGGGAAGCCCCATCTCCACCGCCCGGATAATCTCGGGCATCAAAACCGCCATTACAACGATGACCACAATAACTACAATCAGCAGATACCAGCCGATAAAGGAAAGGAGCAGCCCGAAGAATCGCCCGCAGTTGCCCCGCATCAGCCGGAAGGACTCCCGCCGGATATGGCCAAGCTGGGCGTTTTCGTCCTCCGCAACGATGTAGGGCAGCAGGCAGATGTGCAGGCTCCAGTAGATGCAGAAGATGTAGACCGCAATCATCAGCAGACCCAGCAGCACATCCAGACCGTCATTGCCGGTGCTGTCCATCAGCGAGGCGGTCAGCAGCAGCAGACAGCTTGACAGGTTCCACAGCGCCCCCGCCGCCATCCCCCGACCGTAGCGGCCCAGGCTTGTCAGGTGGTAAAAGACGTCCCCCAGCCCCGGGTCCCGTTCCTTTTGGAGCAGGTAGACATAGCGGCAAACCCCCAGCAGCAGCGGGCCGAACAGGAGGATCACCACCATCTGTACTATGGCGGAAGCAAAAAAGCTTGCCCAGCTGTTTACCCCCTGGCGCTCCAGCTGCACCTGGAACAGGTACGGCAGTATCGAGGTGGCGGAGGAGTAGGCGAAGTGCAAAAGAAAAACCAGCAGCAGCCGCCCAAAACGACTGCCGTAAAGCTGCCTGGCCCGTTGTTTTAGGATACGGTTCAAAGAAAAGCCCCCTTATGCGCAGATTAACAAAGGTAAGAAGCGGTGCCCCACCCATCGCCGCCCAAAAACCCAGGCATATGGTATGTATTGCAGGCTTTTTGCCTGCGGCGATGGGTACGGCTTCTGGATTAAGTATAGCGCATCCTGTCCGGAAAAGCATGAACGCAGTGTAAAATTGACGGTCTTCTCCCAATTGTGCTATACTGGTAAAGAAAAAACACAAGGGAGGTGCTGCTTTTGCTGGAAGTCAGCGGAAAATATAACAGCGCTAAGATCTTTACCGATGTGGTGGATCAGGCCTCCATCGCCCAGGTGATCCTGCTGTGCAGCCAGGAGTTTGCCCAGGGCAGCCGGATCCGGATGATGCCGGATATCCACGCCGGCAAGGGCTGCACGGTGGGCACCACCATGACCATCACCGATAAGATTACCCCCAACCTGGTGGGGGTGGACATCGGCTGCGGTATGGAAACGGTGCGCCTGCGGGAAAAGCACCTCCAGCCCCAGCAGCTGGATAAGCTGATCCGGGCAAAAATCCCCTCCGGCTTCGCCATCCGGGAAAAGCCCCACCGCCTGATGCAGGAGCTGGACCTTACCGCCCTGCACTGCTACGGCAGCATCAACCCCCTGCGGGCAGAAAAAAGCCTGGGGACGCTGGGGGGCGGCAACCATTTTATCGAGGTGGACCGGGACGAGGAGGAAAACCTCTACCTCATCATCCATTCCGGCAGCCGGCACCTGGGGCTGGAGGTGGCCAAGCACTACCAGGACGAGGCCTACCAGCGCCTGAACGGCAGCAGCAAGGCGGACGCCGACGCCCTTGTGGCCCGGCTGAAGGCCGAAGGGCGGGAGCGGGAGATCCAGAAGGCGCTAAAGGCGCTGCGCAACACCAAGCGCACCGCCATCCCCTACCTGTTGGCCTATGCCCAGGGGGAGCTCTTTGACCAGTACATCCACGATATGGCCATCGTCCAGCGCTTTGCCGCCCTCTCCCGCCAGGCTATGGCCGACGAGATCATGCGGGGGCTAAAGCTCCACGCCGAGGAGAGCTTTACCACCGTCCACAACTACATCGATACCGAGGCCATGATCCTCCGCAAGGGGGCGGTTTCCGCCCAGGCGGGGGAACGGCTCCTTATCCCCATCAATATGCGGGACGGCAGCCTCATCTGCCGGGGAAAGGGCTGCGAGGACTGGAATTTCTCCGCCCCCCACGGGGCCGGCCGGCTGATGAGCCGCTCCGACGCCAAGCAGAGCTTCACCGTCTCCCAGTTCAAAAAGGAGATGGCCGGCATCTACACCACCTCGGTGGGCAAAAGCACCCTGGACGAATGCCCCATGGCCTACAAATCCATGGAGGACATTGTGGGGAACATCGGGGAGACGGTGGAGATCGAAAAGGTCATCCGGCCGGTCTACAACTTCAAGGCGGGGGAGGAGGAGTAGCCCATGAGCTTTTCCGGCTGGGCCCTCTCCCTCCTCTGGCCGGAACGGTGCATCCTCTGCGACAGGGTGGTGGGCTACGGCCAGATCACCTGCGGCCTCTGCGACCGGCAGACGCCCCCGCTAACCCAAGCTGCCTGCTGCGAAGAGCGGCCGGTGGCGGCGGTATGGCGGTACCAAAAGCCGGTGCCGGACGCCATCAGCCGCTTTAAGTTCCAGGGGGACCGGGATACCGGCCGCAAGCTGGCCCTGCTGATGGCCCGGGCCTGGCGGCGGCAGTGCCCCGACTTTGGGGCGGAGCTGATCACCTTTGTACCCATGCCCCCGGAGCGGCAGCGCAGCAGGGGCTTTAACCAGGCGGAGCTGCTGGCCCGCTGGGTGGGAGAGGATCTGGCGCTGCCGGTGGTCCCCCTGCTCCGGCGGGAGGGGGTGCTGATGCAGCACCAGCTTTCGGCGGGGTTCCGCAGAAAGCGGCGGGACGCCTTCGACCTGCTCCCCGGCTCTGCCTGGCAGGCAAAGGGGCGGCGGGTGCTGCTGGTGGACGACATTACCACCACCGGCGGCACCACCCTTGCCTGCGCCCGGCTGCTGCTCCAGGCCGGCGCCGAGGACGCCGCCGTTTTGGTGGCCGCCAGCGGGCTGTAGCCCGCCTCCATCTGTTCACAAATTATTCCTTCACCTTACCGGGAAATTATGGTATACTGGCATTGTATAGGCTTTATGGCCTGTTGCACTGTTTTGAGGGGAAACAATGCGGATGATAACAGAACGGCAACAGCCTTTTGGGAGGTTATGGGAATGGGCAGACCCTCTATTTCGGAACAGCGGCGGATCGAAATCGGCCGGGCTCTACAGACCTGTGTGGTCCGCAACGGCTCCTATGAGTCCACCTCGGTTAAGGATATCGCCCAGGAGGCGGGCATCGCCACCGGGCTCATTCACCACTACTTTACCAACAAGGACGAGATCCTGCTGCTGATGGCCGACGCCTCGCTGCTGTCGGTCTTCAACCTTCTGGAGGACCTGCTCCACACCAGACAGGACACGCCGCGGCGGGAAAAGCTCCACGAGCTTTTGTCCGATGAAAACCAGAGCCGGTTTGTGCTGACCCTTTACCACCTCTCCCTTTCCATGCCGGAGATCCGGGACCTGATCCTGGCCCGGCGGGAGGAGCTGCGGGAGAGCCTCACCGCCCGGCTGCGCCGCAGCCAGGCCTTTTCCGGCAACCCGGAGGAGACGGCCTACCGGCTGGTCTTTCTGCTGGAAAGCGCGGTAGCCCAGGCCGCCCTGGAATCCTCCCCCCTGCTGGAGGAGCTGCTCCTCCAGGCCCTGCAAGAGGCCTTCCCCGCCCGGGAGGCCTAAGAGCCTATTCAAAATCTCCCAGCACACCGCCCTGGCAGGTCTTTTTTCGCCTTGCAGGGCGGAAAAACCCCTGCCAATTCGGCCCGCCGGGAGATCCTGAACAGGACCTAAGCAAACCAAAACGCCCCCGCCCTCCGGCCTGGTGCCGAAGGACGGGGGCGCGTTTTTTTGCACAGCTTACCCCTGATAGATGTTGCTGTTGTACCCGTTGCCGGCTTCCGCCGGGAGGCCGGTACGCTGGGCCAGTTTTTCCACCAAAACGCCGCCGTGCTTCTGCGCGGCAATGGCGTTGCGGACAAAGGAGAAGCTGCCGATGGCCATAAAGGCGTAGCCCATCAGCAGGTCAGGAAGATACGCCCCTAACAGCCCCATCTCCGGGTCCGCCAGGAGGGCGGGCACCGCCCGCATACACTCCATCATGCCGATGCCGTACTCGGAAAAGACCTCGTAGGCATCCAGTCCGATGCAGATATACTGGCTCACCAGCCCCATCAAAAGGGCAACCACAACGCTGACGATGATGCCGGGCATATCGATTTTTTTGCCGAAGATTTCGTAGCCCTTAAAGGCGCAGACCATCAGCACAAGTCCGCAGATAGCGGCCACATACCCCAGGCGGTTGACCACAACCCAAAGGGCCACCCCCGCCAGGGAGAAGAGGACCGCACCCACAATGCCCGCCGGCAGATTGCCCGGAGCAGCCTTTTGGTTCTCCTTGGCGGACTGGGCCATCTGCTCCATACACCGGGGACAGAGCACCGCTATCCGCCCGCCGATGTCGTAGAGGGCGGTATCCTGGGCCCCGCAGCTGCCGCAGCCGGATACCATGCCGTTGGCGGCCAGCCAGCCGGTGACGTCGTTGTAGTAAGCGATCAGCGACTGGGCGGTGACATCCCGTTTTTTATCCATAGCGATTTGGGCGGTGAGGGCCTGGCCGCTATAGCCGCCGCCGATACAGACCGGGTGCTGGGCAGCGTAGCCGGCAATCCACTGGTTGGCCTCCGCCGTCATATCCGCCCCGGGGCGGCCGGCCCAAACGACGACATCGTAGCACCGGGCCTTTGAGTTAAGGTTGGTGACGATGGCGAAGCCCCGGTAGTAGCCGCAAAGCATACTGTTTTGCCCCCGCAGCTGCATCCCGGTGGCGTCCCTCGCCTGAACAAGCTCGTGCTTCATAAAAACGCTCCTTCCCTTCCCCATACACATGATTTTGTCCTGGGCGGCAGCGTGTACCGCCAAAAACAGGTGATGGTATTAGTATAAAACGACGAAAAGAGGAAGTCAAGAGATAATCCGAACATTTGTCCGGTCTATGCTGGAGGGGGTGTTGCATTGGCGGCTATTTCTATTAAAGAAAGGGTTAGGAAGACAGAATCGGCTTTTAGAACCTGTATTCACAACCGTCTGACGCCGTCAGGCCAGGTCTTTTCCCGCCCTGCCGCGTTACTGCGCCCGCAGGCGCGTCCAGGCGCAACCG
>JAAWGY010000156.1 GCA_022795575.1 Angelakisella sp.
TTGAAAGCCATCAAGGCTTCCTGCGTTTTTGGGGCTTCGGCAGCTGAAAAAGCTCCTCGCCCAGCTGTATGCCGCCAATTCTGATGATTGCTATAAAACACCACCCCCCGCAAAACAAGTACCAACGAAACGAAAGGAGCCTTGACCATGGGAATGGACCTGAGCTTTTGGAGGTGCAAGGAGGGAGTAGACCTCCCGGCCGGCCTGGTGTACCAAAGGACCTGCTGCGACGGCCAGGCAGTGGAGGGGCTGGAGGAGCTGCCCATTGACGCCATTGTCAGGGAGGTAGAGAAGGCCTTCCCCAAGTGGGAGCAGCTGGACGCCCATACCTATGAAAAGGAAACCGGCGGCTCCTTCCAGCTCTTTACCACCCCCCAAAGCTTCCGGGTGGACTGTTATGGAATGAACCGGCAGGATATGGCCCGGATCTCCACCATCCTGGCGGGGTACGGCTGCCCGGTCTACGACCCCCAGCAGGGGGTGCGGTTTGACCGGCTGGCGGTGTCGCTGGCGGGGGAGGGGGCAACCTGCCGGGAGGCGGTGGAGGAGGAGCTGACCCGACTTTTCCCCGGATTGCCCTTTACCATAGAGGAGGTCCCGACGCCGGAGGGCCCGGTGGCGCTGCCCAAACCGGAGCACCCTGTCCTGGAGGTGTTCGTCCACCGGGGCAAGAGCATCACCAAGGTGACGGTGAACCTCTTCTTCGGCAGCGGCTGGACCTCCCGGCCCACCCAGTGCAAGACGGCCCTTTTGACCAACCCGGAGGAAACCAAGGCAAGGCTGAGTAAGCTGGCAAAAACCGCCCTGGGCCGGGCGGCGGAGGATATGAGACAACGGAGCTTTTACCGACAGGAGGAAAGAGGATGAAGCAGGAGATTTCCCAGGAGCACCAAGCCGTTGCTATCGAAACGCTGAAGACCATCCTGCACCTGTTCCACGAGAAGCGGTACGATGAGGTCCCCGGGGCGGTGGACGAAAGCGAAATCGAGGACCTGCCGGGGTTCCTCCGGGAGTTTATCCAGGGTACCCTGGACCTGAACGGAATGGAAACCTTTGACGAGTACGGCGCCCCCTGCAACTTCCACCCCCAGTATGAGTTCCACCAGCTGCACTTTTTCCCCTTTTCCGACAACAGCGGCTTTGCGGTGGATTACGAGATGACATCGGGAGGGGAGCTGGCCCAGCTGGTGCTCCAGCTGGAGTTCCTGTACCAGCCGGAGGGAAGGCTCCGGCGGGTGTTCCTTACGGTGGACCCCCAGTAGCAAAGCAGCAGACGAAAGGAGGGAGGACGGAGGATGTCTTACAAAACCCTGCTCTCCGGCCAGAGCTTTACCTTTGACAGCGTCAAGGAGGTGCTGGCCAAGGCCAACGAGGAAAAATCCGGGGATATCCTTGCCGGGGTGGCCGCAAAAAGCGGGCTGGAACGGATTGCCGCCAAGGAGGTGCTGGCGGGGATGACGCTGGAGGAGCTGCGCCAGAACCCCGTCGTGCCCTACGAGGAGGACGAGGTAACGCGGCTGAACCAGGACGGCATCAACGAGACCATCTACGGCGGCATCAAGAGCTGGACGGTGGGGGAGCTGCGGGAGTGGCTGATGGCCTATACCACCGGGGAGGAGGAGATCCGCCGGGTGAGCAAGGCCCTTACCGCCGAGATGGTGGCCGCCGTGGCCAAGCTGATGACCAACCTGGATCTGGTCTATGCCTCCAGCAAAATCCGGGTGCCCGCCCACTGCAACACCACCATCGGCCTGCGGGGCACCCTCTCTACCCGGCTACAGCCCAACCACACCACCGATAACGTGGAGGGGATCACCGCCTCCCTCTTTGAGGGGCTGAGCTACGGCTGCGGCGACGCCCTCATCGGCCTTAACCCCTCCGGGGACACGGTGGCCAGCCTAACCGAAATCCTCAAGCGGTTTGACGAGATCAAAAACCGGTTCGAGATCCCCACCCAAATCTGCGTGCTGGGGCATATCACCACCCAGCTGGAGGCGGTAAAGCGGGGGGCCCCGGCGGATATGATCTTCCAGTCCATCGCCGGAAGCCAGAAGGGCAACGAGGCCTTCGGCTTTACCACCGACCACATCCGGGAGGCAATGGCGCTGCTGCAAAAGCAGGGCACCGGCACCGGCCCCAACGTGATGTACTTTGAAACAGGCCAGGGCTCGGAGCTTTCCTCCGACGCCCACTACGGCGCCGACCAGGTGACGATGGAGGCCCGCTGCTACGGCTACGCCCGGGTGTTCAAGCCGTTTATGGTGAACACGGTGGTGGGGTTCATCGGCCCGGAGTACCTGTACGACAGCCGGCAGGTGATCCGGGCGGGGCTGGAGGACCACTTTATGGGCAAGCTAAGCGGCATCCCCATGGGGTGCGACTGCTGCTACACCAACCATATGCTGGCGGAGCAGAACGACATCGAAAACCTGGCCATGCTGCTGGGAGCCGCCGGGGCCAACTACATCTTAGGGGTGCCCACCAGCGACGACGTCATGCTTAACTACCAGACCAACGCCTACCACGACGCCGCCGCCATCCGGGAGATTTTGGGGCTGCGGCCTATCCGGGAGTTTGACCAGTGGCTGGAAAAAATGGGCCTGAGCGAAAACGGCAAACTCACCAGCCGGGCGGGGGATCCCACCATCTTCCTGGAGAAAGGGGGCAGAGGGTAGATGTTAGACGCCAAAGCAATCGACGCCATCGCCAGCGAGATCGTCGCCAGAATGCAGCGGGAGGGGGGGAGGCCCCCCGAGGGCCAAGCCGGCAGCACCCACAGCGGCGCCGTGGCGGCAGCGCCCCCCGGAGGCTCCCCCAAAGCCGGGACAGAGGGGGCGGGGGAGCTGGAGGACATCACCAGCGCCGCCTGCAAGGCGGTGCCCACCCTGAAAAGCCCGGCGGACTACGACGCCCTGATCCGGATGAAGGGCCGCACCAGCGCCCGGATCGGGGTGGGGCGGTGCGGGCCCCGGATGCTGACCCAAACGATGCTGACCCTCCGGGCCGACCACGCCATGGCCCGGGACGCGGTGTTTACCGACGTGGACCCGGCCTTTTTGGAGCGAAGCGGCCTGTTTACCGTGCAGACAAGGTGCGGCGACAAAAACACCCACATCACCCGCCCGGACCTGGGCCGGCAGCTGAGCGACGAGGCGGTGAAGACCATCCGGGAGCGGTGCCAGAGGGACCCGGAGGTCCAGATTATCGTGTCCGACGGGCTTTCCTCCAAGGCCATCGAGGCCAACGTGGAAAACGCCCTCCCCGCCATTGTGGAGGGGCTCCAGAGCCGGGGCATCAAGGTGGGAACCCCCTTCTTTATCCGGTTTGGCCGGGTGGCGGCAGAGGACGCGGTGGCGGAGCTGCTGGGGGCAAGGGTGGTCTGTATCCTCATCGGGGAGCGGCCCGGCCTGGGCACGGCGGAAAGCATGAGCGCCTACATCTGCTACAACGCAAAGGTGGGCCAGCCGGAGGCCCGGCGCACGGTAGTCAGCAATATTCACAGGGGGGGCATCTCGTCGGTGGAGGCCGGGGCCTATATCGCCGAGCTGATCCAGAAGATCCTGACCGCCAAGGCCAGCGGCGTGGAGCTAAAGCAATAGGGGAGGGAAGAGAGATGACCGGCGACGCACTGAAAACCACGGTACTCAGCCTGCGGATCATCCCCAACCCGGAGGAGCCGCTGCTGCAATCGCTGAATGTCCCGAAGGGACACCGGAGCCTGGGGCTGATTACCACCGACTGCGACGATGTCTCCTATGCCGCCCTGGACGAGGCCACCAAAAAGGCGGAGGTATCGGTGGTGTACGCCCGGAGTATGTACGCCGGCAGCGGCAACGCCTCCACCCGGCTGGCGGGGGAATTTATCGGCATCCTTTCCGCACCAGGCCCCGCCCAGGTGCGCAGCGGCTTGGAGGCGGCAGTGGACTTTATCCGGTATGACGCCAGCTTTTACAGCGCCGACGAGGGGGATACCATCCCCTACTTTGCCCACTGCATTGCCCAAACCGGCAGCTACCTTTCCAAGGTGGCGGAGGTACCGCAAGGGACCCCTATGGCCTACCTGATTGCACCCCCCTTGGAGGCGATGGTGGGACTGGACGAGGCGCTAAAGGCGGCAAGGGTGGAGCTGAAGGTCTTTTACGGCCCGCCCACCGAAACCAACTTTGCCGGGGGCCTTTTAACCGGCAAGCAGTACGCCTGCCAGATGGCCTGTGAAGCCTTTGCCCAAACGGTGAAAAAAATTGCCGCGGATCCGCTAAAATACTGAATCTGCAAATACAAACAGATAACTTATAAACAAAAAATACGGAAGGTAGAAGGGAGCGTGGGCTTTTGGACCGCGATCTGCAATCGATCCAGGAGGTCCGGGACCTGATCGCCCGGGCCAAGGCCGCCCAGCGGCAGCTGGCAGAGATGCCCCAGGAGAGGCTGGACGCCATCTGTAAAGCCGTCGCCGAGGCCTGCGCCGCCAAGGCGGAGCCGCTGGCCAAGATGGCGGTGGAGGAGACAGGGTACGGCGTCTGGCAGGACAAGGTGCTGAAAAACCTGCTGGGCAGCAGCATCACCTATGAAAGCATCCGGGAGATGAGGGCGGTGGGGGTGCTGCGGGAGGACAAAGCCCGGGGCATCTTAGAGGTGGGGGTGCCCATGGGAGTGGTGGCGGCGCTGATCCCCTCCACAAACCCCACCTCCACCGCCATGTACAAGTCCATCATCTCGCTAAAGGCGGGCAACGCCATTGTCATCAGCCCGCACCCCGGGGCCAAGCAGTGCATCATCGAGACGGTGAAGGTGATTGCCGAGGCGGCGAAGAAGGCGGGGGCGCCGGACGGTTGGGTGGGGTGCATCACCATCACCACCATGGAGGCCACCAACGCCCTGCTTACCAGCCGGGACATCGGGGTGATTTTGGCCACCGGGGGGGAGGCCATGGTGCGGGCGGCCTACTCCTCCGGCAATCCCGCCATTGGGGTGGGGCCCGGCAACGGCCCGGCTTTCATTGAGCGCAGCGCCGATATTCCCCTGGCGGTGAAGCACATTCTGGATTCCAAGACCTTTGACAACGGGACCATCTGCGCCTCGGAGCAGTCCATCGTCACCGAGGGGTGCATTGCGGAGAAGGTGGAGGCGGAGCTGAAGCGGCAGGGGGGGTATTTCTTAGACAAGGGGGAGTCGGAGCGGCTGGGGGGGTTTCTGCTGCGGGGCAACGGGACGATGAACCCCAGGATCGTGGGGAAATCGGCCCAGGCCATTGCCGACATGGCGGGGATTTCTATCCCGGCGGGGACCAGGGTGCTGATTTCCCGGCAAACCGAGGTGGGGAAGCAGAACCCCTACTCCCGGGAAAAGCTTTGCCCGGTACTGGCCTACTATGTAGAGGACAGCTGGGAGAGGGCTTGTCAGCGGTCCATTGCCATCCTGCAAAACGAGGGGGCGGGGCACACCATGACCATCCACAGCAACGACCAGAACGTGATACGGGAGTTTGCGCTGAAGAAGCCGGTTTCCCGGCTGCTGGTGAACACGCCGGGGGCGCTGGGCGGGGTGGGGGCTACCACTGGCCTGGCTCCGGCGTTGACGCTGGGGTGCGGGGCGGTGGGGGGGAGCGCCACCAGTGACAACATCACGCCGCTGAACCTGATTAACATCCGCCGGGTGGCTTGGGGGGTGCGGGAGTTGGAGGAGCTGCGGGGGAATCATCCGGCGCCGCCCAGGGCGGGGGCAGGGGCGGGCAGCACGCTGGCCCAGGCCAGGAGGAGGCCTCCGGAGGTGAGTGTTCCGGCTGGCGGTACCTTTGCCCCGGAGGATATCGAGGCGATTACAAAGGCGGTGATGGCGAAGTTGGGGAGATAGAAGGGCCTGCCGGATGAGGCCCGCAGGGCGATAAAAGTTTCGGTCAAGCCTTTTCAAAGGCTTGCGGAGTCCAGAGGCAGAGCCTCTGGTCGCCCGCCGCAGCGGGCGAAACTCCCCAGGACGCTATCGCTTA
>JAAWGY010000157.1 GCA_022795575.1 Angelakisella sp.
CCCCTTTGTGTCACTCTTTTTTTCCACTTTTCCCTTTTTGCACTTGCATTGTACATCCGCCGTAAGTTGTGCCGTTGTAAGACAAGCTGTCCGGGACCTGTTCCCTTCCGGCGGGGCAAAGGACATCGCCGCCGCGGAACCCCCACAGACAAAGCCGGCGGGCGGGCCACGCGCCCCGCCGCCGGCCCTCCCCGGGCCGCTTTGGGCTGGCATCCTCCGCCCGCTTATGCTATAATTGGTACCGTACCAAATCTGACAGGAGGTTTTTGGATGAAAAAGCCCGTGATCGCCGTCGTCTTCCACAGCGTCTGCGCCAACACCTACCTGATGGCCCGGGAGTACCGGGACGCCCTCCGGCATATGGGGGCGGAGGTGGTCTTCTACCGCCTCCATGACCCAGGCTACGCCGCCACCGCCGACGCCTTCCCCGCCTCCCGGGAGTATAAAAGCGAGATACTGTCGGTAGAGGAGTTGAAGACCCCCGCCCAGGTGCTGGATTGTGACGCCCTCTTTTTGGGGAGCCCCACCTACTTCGGCAACGTCTCCGCCCCGGTAAAGGCCTTTATTGACAGCCTTGTGGACTACTGGGTGGAGGCCAGGCTGGCCGGCAAGTTCTTTGGCGGCTTTACCTCCGCCGGCACCCCCCAGGGGGGCGGCGACATCTGCCTACAGGCCCTTACCCACTTCGCCATGCACATGGGGATGTGTGTCATCCCGGTGCCTTCGGTGGTGGCAGGGATGGTGCAGCCCGCCTACGGCATCTGCCACTGGTCGGGGGACCAATCGGACCAGCGCCTTGCCCCGGGGGAACGGGAGGCCATCGCCAGCTACTGCGCCTTTGCCTACGGCATCATCAACCGAGGAGGAAACGAAGCATGAGCTACCGCCTGTTTATCTTTGACCTGGACGGCACCCTGGTGGATACCTCCCCCGGCATTATGGCCACGGTGCGTTATGTGGAACAGACCATGGGCATCCCCCCCATCCCGGAGGAGCAGCTGCGGCGGTTTATCGGCCCGCCCCTGGAGCCCTCCTTTATGCGGTACCACAAGGCCACCCAGGAGCAGGCCCGGGCGATGGTGGCCTGCTACCGGGAGCGGTACGGCGTCACCGGGGTGGGGGAGGCCGCCGTCTACCCCGGCATCCCGGAGATCCTGGACGCCATCGACGCCGCCGGCGCCGTCTCCGCCGTGGCCACCCTGAAGCACTACACCATGGCGGAAAAGTCGCTGGCCCGGTTCGGCCTTACCCACCGCTTTGCCGCCACCGCCATGGGCCAGGATTCCCACCCCTCCAAGGCCCAGCTCATCCGCCAGGTGATGGCGGAGCTCCGGTGGGAGGACCCCCGTACCGCGGTGATGATCGGCGACAGCCGGTACGACGGGGAGGGGGCCCTGGAGGCGGGGGTGGACTTTGTCCCCCTCACCTATGGCTTTGGTTTTGCCGACCCCGGGAGCCTGGACGGCCTGCCCACCGTCTTTACCGCCCACACCCCCCAGGAGCTGGTGGAGTTTGTCCAAACCAGCCTGAGGACCTAAACAGGCCGTGCCCATGGGGCTGTCCCGCTTTTTTTTCCCTCCCGCTGCAATAAAACCGGATAGACCAGCGTTCTTATAGTCAGGTACACCAAACGGCTTTTGACTGAAAGGAGCGCTCTATGCTGTATCGTATGCTGTCTGTCCTGCTATCCGCCCTTCTCCTCCTGTCCCTGGCTGCCTGCGGCCCCGGCAAGACCCCGCCGGACACCAGCGCTCCGTCCTCTGCCCCGGGGGGTCCCACCTCGGAGGCCTCCACCCCGGAAGCCCCCGGCGGCATCGACCCGGCGGCGGTTGTGGCGGTGGAGGAGGCGGTCCGGCTCTACCAAAGCGGCACCACCCCCGAAAACGCCACCCAGCTGCCGGAGGGGTTTGTCTTCCCGGAGGTTCTGGACTGGGACAGTATCTCGGCGATCCCGGGCGGTGAGAACGGAGGCCTGAAAATTTCTGTGCCCTCTGTTTCCATGGCGTCCCCCAGGGGGAACGTCACCATCACCGGCCAGGAGTACGCGGAGTTCTGGTGGGACGGCAGCGCCTTAATGACGGTGTCGTTCCGGCTGGCCCGCAGCGAGACCGTCATCCCCGGCAGAGAGTGGTGAAACCCTCTCTGTCCCATTCTTTTGACAAGGAGTGTTCACCGACCATGGACTGGACCGACGTACAAATCTCCGTCCCCGCAAAGGACATCGACACCGCCGCCGCCATCGCCCAGATGGTGGTGCCCTACGGCATCTACATCGAGGACTACTCGGACATGGTGGAGGCGGTGCCCCAGATCGCCCACATCGACCTCATCGACGAGGCGCTGCTGGCCCGGAGCCGGGATACCGCCATCATCCACATCTACATCAGCCCGGAGCAGAGCCCCGGCGAGGCCGTGGCCTACCTTGCCGCCCGGCTGGACCAGGAGCCCATCCCCTACACCGTGGATACCAGCGCGGTAAAGGAGGAGGAGTGGGCCACCACCTGGAAGGACTACTATCATCCCACCAAAATCGGCCGCCGGCTGGTGGTCTGCCCCACCTGGGAGGAATATACTGTAGGGGAGGGGGAGGTGGTGCTGCGGCTGGACCCCGGCATGGCCTTTGGCACCGGCACCCACCACACCACCCGCCTCTGCGCCGGGATGCTGGAGGAGGCCGTCACCCCCGGCTGCCGCCTGCTGGATATGGGCACCGGCAGCGGCATCCTTTCCATCGCCGCCCTGCTGCTGGGGGCCAGGGAAGCGGTGGGGGTGGATATCGACCCGGTGGCGGTGCGCACCGCCGGGGAAAACGCCGCCCTCAACGGCTTTGGCCCGGACCGGTTTACCCCCCTCTGCGGGGAGCTGGTCCACGACAGGGCGCTGGCGGGGCGGATCGGCGGCGGGTTTGACGTCATCGCCGCCAACATCGTGGCCGACGTCATCATCGCCGTTGCCCCCACCTTCCCCCGGCACCTGCGGCCCGGCGGGGTGGTGATCTGCTCCGGCATCATCCTCCCCCGGCGGGAGGAGGTGCTGGCCGCCCTGGCCGCCCAGGGCATCACGGTGGAGCGGGTGGAGGAGGCCGACGGCTGGTGCGCCATCCGGGGGCGGCTGTAATGCCCCGGTTCTTTCTCCCCGACCTCTCCGGGGACACGGTAGCCATCGCCGGGGAGGAGGGGCGGCACATCGCCGGCAGTCTCCGGTGCCGGCCGGGGGACAGCCTGGAGCTCTGCGACGGCCGTGGCACCGACGCCGACGCCGTCATCCGGGACATCGCCGGGGGCACCGTAACGGCGGAGATCACCGCCCGGCGCCCCAGCCGGTCGGAGCTCCCCTGCCGCGTCACCCTCTACCAGGCCCTGCCCAAGGGGGATAAGCTGGAGCTCATCGTCCAAAAGGCGGTGGAGTTGGGGGTTTTTGCCGTGGTGCCGGTGCTCGCCAGCCGGTGCGTCTCCCGCCCCGACCGCCGGGGGATGGATAAAAAGCGGGAGCGGCTGGAGCGGATCGCCCGGGAGGCGGCGGGACAGTCGGGCCGGGGGATCGTCCCGGCGGTGGAGCCGCTGCTCCCCCTCCGGGAGGCGCTGGACCGGATGGCCCAAAGCCCCTGCCCCATCCTCTTTTACGAAAGGGCGGTCCGCCCCCTTGGGGAGCTGCTGGCCCCCCGCCCGGCGGAGATCGCCATCCTGATTGGGGCGGAGGGGGGCTTTTCCCCGGAGGAGGCCGGCCAGGCCGCGGCGGCGGGGCTGGCGGTCTGCACCATGGGCCCCCGGATCCTCCGGTGCGAGACGGCCCCCCTCTACGCCCTTTCCGCCATCGGCTACACCTACGAAAACCTGCATCCATAGCCGGATGACACCGCAGGGCAGGGGCCTTCGCGCCCTGCCTGCGCACCTACGAGAACCAGAAATGAGGCGATGACCATGTCAAAGAAGAAAAGGCTGGCGGCAAAATACCGCGCCCGCCGGATTGCTTTTGCGCTGCTGCTCCTGCTGCTGCTGGCGCTGGGGGCCTTTGGCCTCTGGCGGCTGCTAAGCCGGGCGGAGGCCGGGCCGGAGAGCTCCTCCGGCAGCGGCAGCTCCGGTTCCCAGTCCCTGCCGCCGGCGACCCAGACCGGCGGGGAGCCGGAGGAGGGCATCTCCCGGCCCGACCTGGACCCGGCCCCGGTGGAGCCCCAGGGCCCGGTGATCGACAAGGACGACTGGCGGCTGGTGCTCATCAACCCCACCCACGCCATCGAAAAGGAGCTGGACATCGAGTTTGACGAGGTGAACGGCTACAAATTTGACAAGCGGGTGGCGGGCAAGGTGCGGGAGCTCATCGCCGCCGCCAAGGAGGACGGCTACAGCCTGGCCATCGTCTCCGGCTACCGCACCATGGACCGCAGCCGGATGCTTTACGCCAACAAGGTGGCGGAGTACCAGGCCATGGGCTACGACGAGGCCACCGCCAAGGTGGAGGCGGCCAGATGGGTGGCCCCCCCCGGCACCAGCGAGCACCACTCCGGCCTTGCCATGGACATCGTCTCCGGGGACTACTACACCAAGTACAACGACCTGGTGGAGGCCTTCGAAAACGAGCCGGAGGCGGTTTGGCTCAAGGAAAACTGCGCGCGGTTCGGGTTTGTGCTGCGGTTCCCCAAGGATAAGACCGACATCACCGGCATCAACTTTGAGCCCTGGCACTTCCGGTACGTGGGGGAGGAGCACGCCCAGGTGATTATGGAGCAGGGGCTCTGCCTGGAGGAGTACCTGGGGGTGCTGGACTGAACCGGCGCTGAAAACAATTTGTAAAAGAGAACCTGCGCAATACTTTTCGTATTGCGCAGGTTCTCTTTTTGGGGGCTTGGGGCGGGGATCATTCCCCGGTTTCCTCCGTCTTCCACCTTTCGGCCAGCAGGATATCGGGCCAGCGGTCCTTTGCCAGGTCGTGGATAAAGTAGAGAAGGTTCCCCACGGCAAAGCTGTGGGCATAGACGGTGTCATTGGTGATCCGGTTCTTCTTTACCAGGAAGGCGGCGGAAAGCTCCTCCTCCCAGCTGTCAAAGGGCGGCGGGAGCTTTCCGGAGCACCAGTCGCTGAAAAAGGTGTGCTCGTCCCCGTAGCGGAAGTCACCCCGGGTCCTGGCGGCCTCGTAGTCCTGGGCCAGCTGGTCCACCCGGCGGTAGAGGGCCCACACCGCCCCCTGGTCCGCTTCCGGCCACTTCTCCCGGAGGAAGAGCCGCGCCAGCCGGTGGGCGTGGCCCTGCTCCTTGTCCACCCAGCGCTGCTGCTGGCGGCAGGCGGCAAAAAGGGCTTCCTCGCTCTGGCGGTACCACTCCCCCACCTGCTCCAGCCCGGAAAGGAGGCTGGCCCTGTCGTTCTCCACGACAAACCAGGGGGAGGTAAGCCGAGCCTTTGCCGGAACGGTCATCAACCGGCTGTAATATCCGTTATTCAAAATACGGTAGGTACACTGCGCAATGTCGTAGCTGTGGCGCAGGTAGCCGGCGAACACCTCCGCCACCCGCAGAAGGATCTGTCCCTTCACAAACCCCCGCTGAAGCCGGAGGTGCCAGAAGCAGCCCTCTTCCCCCTCCCTGACAAAAGGATATTCGGAGCCCTTTACCTCCCCGTGGGTGTCGTCCCATAGGATGAGGACGGTGCCGTTCGCAAAGCTTTTGGGGGGGAGGTCGGGCAGAAACTCCCCCAGCCCCCCCGCCCCAAAGCTCAGGATATCCTTCTTGCAGTTGATGCAGCGCTTCATCAAAAGGCCCCCTTCCTTCCCGAGCCGCGCCCGTTGCCGCCCCGGGCATTCCGGCGGCGACGGGCGCGGCCCAATAAGAACCTGTATTCATAACCGGATGATGCAGGCAGGACAAGGGATTTTCTCGCCCTGTAAGGCAAAAAACCGCAGCAATACTTGGTGTATTGCAAGGTTTTTTCCAGGCGCTAAGAGCCGCCTGCGGCGGTTGCGCCTGGACGCGCCTGCGGGCGCA
>JAAWGY010000158.1 GCA_022795575.1 Angelakisella sp.
TTGAAAGCCATCAAGGCTTCCTGCGTTTTTGGGGCTTCGGCAGCTGAAAAAGCTCCTCGCCCAGCTGTATGCCGCCAATTCTGATGATTGCTATAAGAGGGGGCTCCTCCCTCAGCATCCACCCCGGGGACTGCTCGGTGAAGGACAGCATCCCCAAAAACGTGCTGGCCATCGGCATCCCGGCATCCCTGGGTTCGCTGCTGATGAGCCTGTCCCAAATCATCGTCAACGCCCGGATGGCAAGCTACGGCGACATGGCCCTGGCGGGCATCGGGGTTGCCATGAAGGTGACGATGATCACCGGCATGGTCTGCATCGGCTTTGGCCAGGGGATGCAGCCCCTGCTGGGGTACTGCGCCGGGGCCAGGCTGTGGGAGCGGTTTCGTGGCATCATGCGGTTTTCGGTGCTGTTCTCCCTGGGGCTAAGCGCCGTGATGACCGGCCTTTGCTATCTGCTCCGGGAGCAGGTTGTCCGGGCCTTCCTCACCCAGCCGGAGGCCTTTGATTACGCGGTGCGCTTTACCAACATCCTGCTCACCACCAGCCTGCTGTTCGGCGTCTTCTATGTCCTCATCAATGCCCTACAGGCCATGGGCGCGGCGCTCCCCGCCCTTGTGGTCAACCTCAGCCGCCAGGGGCTTATCTATATCCCCATGCTGTTCCTGCTCCAGGCGCTGATGGGGATGACAGGGCTGGTTTGGGCCCAGCCGGCGGCGGACCTGCTCTCCACCGCCCTGGTGGCGGCGCTCTACCTGTACACCTGCCGGCAGCTGCCCCGGGAGACAACCCAAAAACGGCAGGCCAAAAAGCTGGCCTGCCGTGCAGGGACGCCGTGACGCTACCGCAGCAGCTCCGGGAAGAGGGCTTCAATGGCCGCCGTCAGGGGGTTATTGTCGTGATCCGTGGTGATAAAACGGGCCAGGGCCTTGGCCTCCTCCTCGCCGTTTTGGGGCACCACCGGCCAGCCCACCGCCCGCAGCAGCGGCAGGTCGTTGCCGGCATCCCCCAGGGCCAGGGTGTCCCGGAGGGAAAAGCCCTCCGCCTCCGCCAGCCAGGCCGCTCCCCGGCCCTTGTCCCACCCCGGGGCGCTGGCGATGGCTATCCGCTCCTCCGGGTGGACAAAAAGGGGGACCTTGCCCCGGCAGATCTCCTTTAGCTCCGCCAAAAGCCCCGGGGAGGGCAGGTGGAGCATAATGGCCATCATCACCGGCTCCCCCGCCAAATACCCCTCCGGGGGGCCGCTTAGGGCGGAGCACAGGTCCTGGGGCCCGCAGCCGGCGGCGTAATCCTGCCACACCCCCATCCGCCCAAAGTTAGGGCTGAAGTAGGCGTCGGCAACGTCGTGGAAGTAGAACTCCTCCCCCGCCGCCGCCCGCAGGATGTCCCGGATCACCTCCGCGGGCATGGGATGGGCAAAGACTACCTGCCGCTGTCCCGGGTGGTAGAGCACCGCCCCGTCGGAGGCCAAAAAGGGCAGCTCCAGCCCCAGCTCCCGGTGGTACCGGGCAGCCAGCCGGTAGTGCCGCCCGGTAGCGATATGTACCCGGACCCCCGCCTCCCGCAGCCGGGCCACGGTGCGCCGGTCCTCCTCGCCAATCTGGCGTTGGCTGTTCAGCAGACTTCCGTCCAGGTCCAGGAATACAGCCTTTAGGTCACACAATCCCTTCATTCAGATGTTCCTTTCATCCCTTTTGTACTGCTCGGCCTTGCGTGGGAGGGCCCCCGCCAAAATATACCGGAAAGACGGCGCCGTCCCGATTGAGGCAATCCCGCTTTTTCGCAGCTGCACAGGTCAAGCCCCTGCGTGGGAAAATGCCTGTTAAAGCCTTTTGACGGGATGGCGGATGACGGTTTTCTGCTTCTCCGGAGCGGTCTTCCGGGGATCCGAGAGATAAATTTCGTGGTGCAGGCGGGTTTCTGACAGGTCATTTTGGTAGCCGTTTTCCAGCAGGTAACGGTCCATTCGGGCAACCGATTCCGGCTCGCTGTCATAGGAGCCTATATGCATCATCTGGACGCACAAGCCCTCCCGGAGTGTCAGGAGCTCTGCCATGGAGCAGTCGATTTTTTTCTTTCTCTCTGCCTCTGCCACGGCCCACTCAAAATCCGGCCCTGTGACAAAGTCCGGCAGACGAATCACCGAAATCCAGTTGAAGGCAGACTTATCCGTGTAGTCGACACCCACAACGCCGTCCTGCCACCAAAAGCCCTCCAGCGGAGGAACAACATACTCAAAAAAGCCCTCTATTTTGTGATTGCCCTTATAGCTCATTTTAAGAGTATAGGAGACAGCATAAAGGACGCTGATTGCCTGCTGATAGGCGCCCCCCTCTTCATTCGGGTTGCCGGTGCCCCGTACCGCGACATAATTCATGTCCGGCACATCTACAATCTCCGGTAGATTCTTGGGCAAATAAAATTCCTTGTACTCCTTTTTGAAATCAAATGGCACAGCCTGTCAACCTCTCTTTTGACGGAGGAGGCCCTCCCCCGGTTTTGTTCCCAGTATACCATCCTCCCCGGGGGAAATCAAGGCGGGGCCTCTCCCCTACCCCGTGGGGCAGGCCCCGGCTGCGGCCAAGGGAACCGTTACGCCCTGCTCCTTTGCAGGCAGAAGCAGTACTGGTAGGGCTCCAGCTCCCGGCTGCTGCATGGGCCCTCCTCCCCGGTGATCAGGTCGGTAAACCGCCCCTCCACCCCGTCCAGGGCGACCTCCTGCCGGTCCCCGGTAAAGTTAAAGAGACAAACCAGCGTCTCCTCCCCCCGGCGGCGGAGCAGCGCCAGCACATGGGGGTTGTGGGTATCCCAGGTTGTCACCCAGGCGTCGGGGCCAAAGCAGCCCTCCTCCGCCCGCAGCGCCTCCAGCCGGCCCAGGCCGTCCCAAAGCCGCTGCTGGACGGTGCCCGGCGTCAGGCGCTTTTCGGCATTCTCCCAGCAAAAGGGGGTGCGGTGGAGGTTGCGGCTGTCCTCCCGGCGGTCCGGGTCGTCGTGGTAGTCGTAGCCGTTCAGCTGGCCGATCTCGTCCCCGCTGGAGAGCATGGGGAAGCCCGCCATGGCGGCGATGACGGCGTGCATCATCAGATCCCGCCGGATGCCCAGGTCGATTTGGTCCTGGTCCCCCTCGGCGCAGCCCTTTTCGATGCCGCAGAGGCTGGCGGTGGTGCCGCAGCTCCGGGCGTCCTGGGTGCGGGGGTCGTAGTTGTACCGCTCCCCCCGGGCCCAGGAGCCGGGGAAGCTCCCCTCAAAGAAGGTGTAGAGGTACTTTTTATGCTCCACCGGGTCCATCCCCAGGGTACGGCCGTAGGCCTCGTTGAGGCCCCAGCCGATGTCGTCGTGGCACCGCAGGTAGTTGACAAAGCGGCAGTGGGCCGGCAGGCTGTGGAGGTCGTCCAGCTGGTGCTTCAGCTGCCGGACATCCCCGCTGGCCAGGGCGCTCCACTGGGTGGCCATGGTGGAGGAGTTGTAGAGGATGTGGCACTCCGGCTTTTCCGCCGTGCCAAAGTAGGGGGCCAGCTCCCGGGGGGCCATCACCACCTCCCCCTTTAGGATCACCCCGGGGCAGACCGTCTCGGTAATCAGCCGCAGCATCCGCATAATGGTGTGGACCTGGGGGAGGTTGCGGCAGGTGGTGCCCATCTCCTTCCAGAGGTAGGGCACCGCGTCGATGCGCAGCACCTCCACCCCCAGGTTGGCCAGCCGGAGCATGGCGGCGGTCATCTCGTGGAAGACGACGGGGTTTTTGTAGTTGAGGTCCCACTGGTAGGGATGGAAGGAGGAGCAGACATACTTCCCCATCTCCGGCTGGTAAAGGAAGCTGCCGGGGGCGGTCTCCGGAAAGACGTCGGGGATGGTCCTTTCCATCTCCCGGGGGATCTCCGGGGTGTCGTAGCAGATGTACCGGTCGATGTACTCCTGCTCCCCCGCCTTGGCCCGCATGGCCCACTGGTGGGTATCCGCCGTGTGGTTGATGACAAAATCCAGGCAAAGGCTCATCCCCCGGCGGCGCATGGCGGCGGTAAGGCGGCTCAGGTCCTCGTTGGTCCCCAGGGCGGGGTCCACCTGGCCAAAGTCCTCCACGGCATAGCCGCCGTCGTTATCGGGGTGGGGCATCTTAAGCAGGGGCATCAGGTGCAGGTAGGTGATCCCCTGCCGGGTCAGGTAGTCCAGCCGCTTCTCCAGGCCGGCGAGGTCCCCGGCAAAGAGGTCTGTGTACATGGTCATCCCCAGCATATTCCCCCGGCAATACCACAGGGGGTCCTTTTCCCGGCGGCTGTCCAGCCGGCGCAGGCCCATCCCCCGCTGGCTGTAGCAGTCCGCCATCATCTCCTTGAGGGCGGCCAGACTCTCCCGGCGGTTGTAGAGCTCCATATAAAGCCAGTCCAGCTCGTCCTGGCGGTCCTTTAGGCGGCGCTCGAAGGCGTTCATCCCTCCACCCCTCCTTCCGCCAGCAGCCGGCGGACCGCCTCCGGCTCCGGCATACTGCGCAGCGCGCCCTTTTTGGTGGTGACAAGGCCGGCGGCGGCGTTGGCAAAGGAGAGCATCTCCCTTAGCCGCTGCCGGTCAAAGCCCTCCAGCCCCCACATCAGCACATGGTGGAGGCAGCAGCCGCAGAAGGTGTCCCCCGCCCCGGTGGTGTCGATGGCCTCCACCGGATAGCCGGGGCAGCTCACCTCCTGGTCCCCCCAATAGGCGACGCTCCCCGCCCGGCCCCGCGTTACCAGCAGCAGCCGGAGGTTGGGGAACCGCTCCCGAAGCCTGGCCGCCCCCGCCGCCAGCTCCCTTTCCCCGGTGAGGAACTCCAGCTCCTCCTCCGCCACCTTTAGCACCTGGCAGACCGAGCAGCCCCAAAGCATCTCCTCCCGGGCGTCGTCGAGGCGCTTCCAGAGGGAGGGGCGGAGGTTGGGGTCAAAGCTGATCACCGCCCCGCCCGCCGCGGCGCGCTCCACCGCCGCCCGGGTGGCGGACCGCACCGGCTCCCGGGTGAGGGAAAGGGAGCCGAAGTGGAAGATCCCCGCCCGGCCCAGCTCCTCCGGCAGCTCGCCGGCGGTCAGCAGCTCGTCGGCGCCGGGGTCCCGGTAAAAGCTGAACTCCCGGTCCCCGTCCGGGGCGTTTTGGACAAAGGCCAGGGTGGTATGGGCGGCGGGGTCCAGCACCAGCCCGGCGGAGCCGATGCCCGCCTCCTCGATGGCTGTCTTCAGCATCCGGCCAAAGATATCCTCCCCCACCTTGCCCACAAAGGCGGTGCGCCGGCCCAGCCTTGCCAGCATGGCCAGCACGTTGCAGGGGGCGCCCCCGGGGTTGGCCTCAAACTGGGGATTCCCCTGCCCGCTGGGGGCGCTGGCGGTAAAATCGATGAGCAGCTCGCCCAACGCGATCACTTCATACATAAAAATTCCTCTTTTCCGGTTGGATTTTACAGAGAATTGTATTATAATACGATTATAGAGCATCCAAATCAATCACACATGATGCAGCCTGAACCAAAGCCATCAGAAAGGTGGGAACGGCATGGGCGAGTTTTCCTTCTCCCTCTTCCCCAACGAGAATTTCCTGGATCTGCGGCTGTACCAGTACGGCTGGGAGCAGTGCGCTCCCCTCCACTCCTTTGGTCCCTTTGTCCGCAACCACTACCTGTTCCACTACGTGATCTCCGGCCAGGGGGTGCTGGACGCCGACGACGAGGGCGGCGTCACCCGCCGCTACTCCCTTTCCGCCAACCAGGGGTTTCTCATCTGCCCGGGGCAGGTGACGACCTACAGCGCCGACCGGGTCCGGCCCTGGAAGTACACCTGGCTGGAGTTTGACGGGCTGCGGGTATCGGAATGTCTGGAGAGCGCCGGCCTTTCCATGGCCCAGCCCATCTACACCCCCCGCACCCTCCCCCAGGGGGAGGCGGTACGGGACGAGATGCTCCACATCGCAAACCGGCCCGATGCCTCCAGCCTGTGCCTCATCGGCCACCTGTACCTGTTC
>JAAWGY010000159.1 GCA_022795575.1 Angelakisella sp.
GGGGAGTTTCGCTCCTGCGGGAGCGACCAGGGCCTGCGCGGCCCTGGACCTGCGGCCCGGTAGCCCGGGCGGGCACAACCTGTGGGACAGGCCGCTGCGAAAAACTCACCCATACACGCAAAAGGAGAACATACCAATGGACAGAAGCATTACCTTGACCTATACCGACCTCCGGGGCGTCATCGCCCCCGGCGAGCTGGAGGAGCGCTGCCGCCAAGCTGCACCTATCCTGTCCCGCGCCGTCGCCGGCGACCCCCAGTACGCCGGCTTCACCGGCTGGCGCACCGTGGACGAAAGCGCCGGCCCCGACCGTGTCGCCTTCCTCCAGCAGCAGGCCCGCCGCGTCCGCCAGGACGCCGATGCCTTCGTCACCATCGGCATCGGCGGCTCCAACCAGTCCTCCCGCGCCGCCATCAAAGCCCTGCGCCCCCAGGACGGCCCCGCCATGCTCTGGTCCGGCAATACCATCTCCGCCCGGGAAATGGCCGATACCCTGGCCCGGCTGGACAGCTACAAGTCGGTCTATATCAACTGTATCGCCAAAAACTTCGAGACCCTGGAACCCGGCATCGCCTTCCGCGTCCTCCGCCAGTACCTGGAGCGCCGCTATGGCGAACAGGAGGCCGCAAAACGGATCTTCGCCACCGGCACCCCCGGCAGTACCCTCCACCAGCTGTGTAAGGACCACGGCTATACCTTCCTCACCTTCCCGGAACGGGTGGGCGGCCGCTTCTCGGTCCTCTCCGATGTGGGCCTCTTCCCCATGGCGGTGGCCGGCATCGATATTGCCGCCGTCACCGACGGAATGCGGATGATGCGGGACCGGATCTTTGCCCAGCCGGCGGAGGAAAACATCGCCCTGCGCTATGCCGCCATCCGTAAGCTGCTGCTGGAAAAGGGCTACGCCATGGAGATGCTGGCCTTCTTCGAGCCCCGGCTGGACTTCTTCGCCAAGTGGTGGGTGCAAACCTTCGCCGAAAGCGAGGGCAAGGACGATACCGCCCTTTACCCCATCGTCTCCAGCAATTCGGAGGACCTCCACGCCGTGGGCCAGTACGTCCAGCAGGGCCGCCCCATCCTCTTCGAGACCTTCCTTACCGTGGCGGAACGCGACGCCAGCGTCCGCATCCCCCCGGAGGCCAAGAAGGATTACTTCGATTACCTCACCGGCAAGGACTTCTGGGACATCAACAACGCCGCCCGCAAGGGCACCTTTGCCGCCCACAGCCAGCGGGGTATCCCCTGCCTGGAGTTCACCATCCCCGCCATCGACGCCCACACCCTGGGCCAGCTGTATTATTACTTCATCTTCTCCTGCTACCTCTCCTGCGAGCTGTTGGGGGTGAACCCCTTCGACCAGCCCGGTGTGGAGGCCTACAAGCACCAGATGTTCCGGCTGCTTGGAAAATATTGAACGATACAGCCCAAGGAGGGAGATTTACTTCCTCCCCGTCAGAAAGGAGTTTTTATCATGCCATTGGTTCCGCTTCGCCCTGTTCTGGAGGCCGCAGAGGCCCACGGCTACGCCCAGGGGGCGTTTAACGTCAACGCTGTCTGCCAGGCCAAGGCCGTTATCGAGGTCCACGAGATGCTCCGCTCCCCCGCCATCCTCCAGGGGGCAGACCTGGCCAACGCCTTTATGGGGGGCCGTGCAGACTTCCAGAACGGCACCCTGGAGGACAAAAAACGGGGGGCCAAAAACATCGCCGACGCCGTCCGCAAATACGGCGAAGCAAGCCCCATCCCGGTGGTGCTCCACCTGGACCACGGCCGGGACTTCGATTCCTGCGTCGCCGCCATCGAGGGTGGCTATACCTCGGTGATGATCGACGGCTCCTCCCTGCCCTATGAGGAGAATGTGGAGCTCACCCGGGAGGTGGTGAAGTACGCCCATCCCCGGGGGGTAAGCGTGGAGGGGGAGCTGGGGGTGCTGGCCGGGGTGGAGGACCACGTCTTTGCCGCCAATTCCACCTACACCAACCCCCTAACCGCCGTGGATTTCCTGAAAAAGACCGGGGCCGACGCCCTGGCCATCAGCTACGGCACCATGCACGGCGCCAGCAAGGGCAAGGATGTAAAGCTCCGCCGGGAGATCCCCACCGCCATCCGGGAGTGCCTGAACCACGAGGGAATCAGCGCCTTCCTGGTCTCCCACGGCTCCTCCACCGTCCCCCAGTATATTGTGGACGAGATCAACGCCCTGGGCGGGGATATCCAGAACGCCTACGGCATCAGCAAGGACGAGCTGCGGGCCGCCATCCCCTGCGGCATCCGCAAGATCAACGTGGATACCGATATCCGGCTGGCCGTCACCCGCAACCTCCGGGAGCTGTTCCGGGACTGCCCCGCTTTGAGGGACGATCCCGTGGTGGGCCCTGTCTGGAGGCTGTTGGACGAAAAGCGCGCCGCCTTTGATCCCCGGGCTTTCCTGCCCCCCATTATGGACACCGTGATGTACGGCACCGGGGAGGGCCCCGCTTTGGCCGCTGTCACCGGCGCCATCGAGCGGGGCGTCAGGGAGGCGGTGGGCACCCTCATTGTGGAGTTCGGCTCGGTGGGCCGGTACCCCCTGGTGCGGATGGACACCCTGGAGGAGATGATCCGCCGCTACAAGGAGGGTGTGTAGCATGGCCGGCAAGCTGCTCATCGTCCACGGCGGCGGCCCCACCGCCGTTATCAACTGCTCCCTCTACGGCACTGTCACCGAGGCGGTAAGGAGCGGCCGTGTCGACGGCGTTTACGCCGCCAACGGCGGCATGGGGGGGCTGCTCCGGGAGGACTTTATCCGGCTGGACACCCTGCCGGAGAGCACCCTGGCCGCCCTCCTTACCACCCCCGGCTCCGCCATCGGCACCAGCCGGGACGCCATGGAGGCCCCGGAGTACGCCCGGGCGGCGGAGGTCATCGGCAAAAACGGCTTCGATTTCCTCCTCTGCAACGGCGGCAACGGCACCATGGATACCTGCGGCAAGATATACGAGGCCTGCCGGGGCGCCGGTACCCCTGTGCTGGTGGCCGGCATCCCCAAAACGGTGGATAACGACCTGGCCGTCACCGACCACGCCCCGGGCTTTGCCAGCGCCGCCCGGTACATCGCCGGGGTGACGCGGGAGATCTGCGCCGACGTCCGGGGGCTGCCCATCCACGTCAGCGTCATCGAGGCCATGGGCCGCAACGCCGGCTGGATCACCGCCGCAGCAGCCTTGGCCCGCCAGGACGGCGACATCGGCCCCGACCTCATCTACCTGCCGGAGCGGGACTTTGACGAGGCCGCCTTCCTCCGGGACGTGGAAAGGCTTTGGGCCCGGGGCAAGGGTGTGGTGGCAGTGGTAAGCGAGGGGCTCCACGGCCCCGGCGGCAAGCCGCTGGTGCCCCCCATCTTCCAGACGGGGCGGTCCACCTACTTCGGGGATATCTCCGCCCATCTGGCCCAGCTGGTCATCCGGGAGCTGGGCATCAAGGCCCGGAGCGAAAAGCCGGGGCTGATGAACCGCAGCAGCATCAGCTGGCGCTCCCCGGTGGACTGCCGGGAGGCGGAGGAGGCCGGCCGGGCGGCGGTGCAGGCGGTGCTGTCGGGACAGACCGGGGTGATGCCCGCCATCCGCCGGCTGAGCAGCGAGCCCTACGAGACAGAGCTGTTCCTGGCCCCCATCCGGGAGGTGATGCTCACCGAGCGCACCATGCCGGCGGAGTACATCAACGAGGCGGGCAACGGCGTCACCGAGGCGTACTGCGCGTGGCTCCGCCCCCTGCTGGGGGAGCCGCTGCCGGTGATGGCCAACCTAAGGGGAGGCTGCTGACATGACCGACCTGGAGCTGAGGAAGCTTACCACCGTCATCCAAAGCCAGCTTGCCGACGCCGCCGTGCCGGACGGGGAGATCCTGCGGAGGGTGCAGGAGGTGCCGGAGCTGCTGGGGGCAAAGCTCCCCTCCAGCGCCAACCTCTTTCTGGCGGCGGTAAGCTGGGACCGCTTCGGATTGGCAAAGGCCGTGGCGGCCATGGGTGCGGATATCCACTGGCGGTGCGAGGCCAGCGGCATCGGGGGCAACGCCCTAAACGCCGCCCGCACCCCGGAGCAGGCGGAGGAGCTGCTGGCCATGGGGGTGGAGATTGAGCGGAACCTGTCGCTGCGCCACCCCTGCCAAAACCCCGCCATCACCTCGGCGAGCCGCAACAAGCCGGAGATGATGCGGTACTGGCTGCAAAAGCAGTCCCAACTCTTCGCCGGGGAGCCGGAGTATTTGCAGCAGCTGTTTTACGCCGCCATCCGTGTGGCGTCGATGTTCAACCAGTACAATACGCTGGCGGTGATTATCGCCGACGACCAGCTGTTCCCCCTCTTAAAGGAGATCTACGCCGGGGAGGACACCGCCGATTCCATCAAGCTGTACCAAAGCGCCCTGCGGCGCATCAAGGACGAGGGCCTGGAGCCCCGGAAGAAGGAGCTGCGCAAGGTCCTGAACGCCCGCAGGAAGGAGCTGTCCCAATGATCGTTACCAAGAAAGGATGCTGTTTATGAAATATATCTTTCTCAACCTCAAGCGGTTCGATATCCCCCCGGAGTTAGGAGGGGTGAACCGGCTGGCCCCTCTGCCCAAATGGGGCTGGGCCATCGTCACCGGCGTTCAGGAAAAGCTCTGCCCCCTGGTGAAGGAATGCCGCTTCCCCATCTTTTTCCCGGAGGCCCATATCCTGGGGGCTAACGCTGCCCTGATGCCCGATTCCCCGGTGGAGCTGGGGTGCCAGGGGGTGTTCCGTCAGGACACCGCCGCGGGGGGCAACTTCGGGGCCTTTACCACCAACCGCACCGCCCGCGTCGCCGCCGTCATGGGGTGCCAGTGGACCATGATCGGCCACTGCGAGGAGCGGCGGGACAAGGCGGGCATCCTGGCGGAGGCCGGCGTCACCGATACCGCCCCTGTAAACCGCATCCTGAACCAGGAGGTCCGCCGGGCCATTGAGGCAGGGCTCAACGTCCTTTACTGCATCGGGGAGACCGCCGAGGAATCCCCCCGCCGGGACGAGGTGCTGCGGGAGCAGCTCACCATCGGCCTGGAGGGGGTGGACACCACCGGCGGCAAGGTGGTCATCGCCTACGAGCCGGTGTGGGCCATCGGCCCCGGCAAGACCCCTCCGGGGAGGGAGTTCATCCAGGAGGTGGCCCGGGTCATCGGGGACATCACCGGCGGCCTGGACGTGGTGTACGGCGGGGGCCTAAAGGCGGATAACGCCGAGATGCTGGCCTCCATCCCGGAGATTGCCGGGGGCCTCATCGCCCTTACCCGCTTTACCGGGGAGATCGGCTTCTACCCGGAGGAGTACCTGGAGATCATCCGGCTTTATTTGGGGAAATAAACCGCCTAAGACAGAAGCTGCTTCTCCGCCCTCCGCGCCAACCGGCGCGGAGGGGGAAGCGGCAGCCACAAAGAAGGAGAAGAAACGATGAAGCTTGATTTTGAGTACGGCAACGGAATGATGAGCGCCCAGCTCCCCGACAGCACCGACATCTTTATCCCCGGGGAGACGGTCCCCGACCCCCCCTGCCTGCCACAGGACTGGGACAGCCTCTACAAGGCCACCCTGGACAGCATCCGTAACCCCATCGGGATGCCGGCCCTGAAAGAGCTGGCGGGCAAGGGCAAGACGGTGGTCTTTGTCATCCCGGATATCGTCAAGGGGGGCAACCAGCCCACCAGCCACCGCAGGGTGGCCATCCGGGCCTGTTTGGACGAGCTGTACGCCGCCGGGGTGGAGAAGAAGGACATTCTGCTGCTCTTCTCCAACGGCCTGCACCCCCGGGCCACCGTGCCGGAGATGAAGACCATTTTGGGGGAGGAGCTGTTCCGGGAGTTCTATTCCTCTAACCAGATTACCAGCCACGACAGCGAGGACTACGACCACTTGGTGGACATCGGCTATACCGCCGCCGGGGACCACGTCATTATGAACAAGTACGTTTATGA
>JAAWGY010000160.1 GCA_022795575.1 Angelakisella sp.
CTGCCGTTGTGATAGTCGTCCTGGGGAGTTTCGCTCCTGCGGGAGCGACCAGGGCCTGCGCGGCCCTGGACCTGCGGCCCGGTAGCCCGGGCGGGCACATCCTGTGGGTCAGGCTGTTGCCTTTTACCATCCCTTACTTCAGCTCAAACACCACGCTTACCTCGGCAGAAACACTGGTCCTCCCAGCCTGGATAACCGTACTCTTGGCCAGGTCTCTCAGGTCGCCGCCCCCAGTATCCGGATTCTCAAAGAGAGTAGCCACCGCGTCGCTGGTCTCGGTGATGGACTTAACCTCCCCCACCGTCTTACCCTCCAGCGCCGCCAAAGCCTCCGCCTTCTCCCGCGCCAGCTTCACCGCCTGCGTCAGCGAGGCGTTGTACAGCTCATCCCGGTTGCTAACCAGGTACTCCACCCGCCCCAAGTCGTTGCTGCCGGCATTGATGGAAGCATCAATCACGTCAGCCGCCTTCTCCATCTCCCGGATAGTAACGTTAAGTGCCGTACTCATCTGGTAGCCGGAAAGATTGCCGGAGTAATCGTGTTGGGTGTTTAGGTTGATGCTGCCAGTCTGGATGTCCTCCTCCGGAATACCCAGCTCGGTAATGGCCGCCATGGTGGCGTTCACCGCCTCGTTGTTCCGGTCCCTGGCAACGCCCGGCGTGCGGCCCTGTGTCTCAACCCCAATGCGGATCTGAACCACGTCCGGCGTAGCCTCGATCTCCGCCTTGCCGCTAACGGTAATGGTGCCAGGCTCGGCAGCCGGGTTAAGGTTGACCGTAGTCTCCACCGGTGTGTCGGGAGCAGCGCAGGCCGTAAGGGAAAAAACCAGCACCAGCGCCATCGCCGCCGTGATAAGCTTGTTCATACAATCGCTCCTTTCCGTTAATCCACTGCTGACACCGGCTCTAACATCGTGTAAAACCGGTCCTTAGAGGAAGCCGCTTCCTCTGCGTTACAATAGATTAGTGGCGGAAAAAAGGCGATTTATTGCACCGGCAGTAAAAAAATAGGAGGGCGCTCCCACGCGCCCTCCCTCTGCCGGTGGATCAGCCGTGCTGGCCCCCGGCCTGCCGCTCCATGTTCTCCACCACAATGTCGTGGATCTCCCCCAAACCGGCGCAGTACTCCAGCACCTGCCAAGGAAGGTTGGTGTGGTAGTGGATCTTGATCAGGTCCTCATCCCCCACCGCAATGAGGCAGTCCCCGGGGATGTTCTCCATCAGGTAGTCGTGGATGGCGTCCTCGTCCAGATCCTCCCCCTCAATCAGCAGCTGTGTGTCGAATTTGTATTCCAGCATGGCAAAAGCTCCTTTCTTATTGTATGCTTCCCGGACAGGCGGTCCATATCCCCGGCAGCTACCGCTTTGCCTGGGAGGTCCCCCGCTCCCGCAGGTAGCTGGACTCTAAATCGGCCAGGTGCAGCTTTACCGAGAGCGGGTATTTCTCAAAGGCCTGGCTGATGGCAAAGCACCCGCCCCGGGCGGCGTCGTCAAAGCCCCCCATGTGCCAGCGGATGGCGGTGGCCTCCCCCGGCTTTAGACGGATAAAGCGTTCGATGAGAAAGACGCTCTTCTCCCCGTGGCCGTAGGGGAAAAGATCCTCCACGGCGTAGTAGGGCACCTTCTCCCATTGCCCGGTCTGGTCGTTTTTGACGTTGCGGGTGGATACCTTGTAGTACTGGGCCTTGCAGAGGTCGTGGAGCAGACCGCAGAGGGCAAAGCTCTCCCGGTTGTCCTCCCCCTCCACAAAGTGCTTTTCCATCAGCACCTCGTAAACGCTGATGCTGTGCATCACCAAGCCGCTGGGGCAGGCGCAGTGGAATTTGGTGCTGGCCGGCGCGGTAAAAAAGTCGGTCCCCTCCAGCCAACGAAGGAATTCCTCCGCCCCCTCCCGGCTGACCTCCCGCCGGAAGATCTCTAAAAATTTCGCCTTGTAATCGATGCCTTCCATATCGTCCTCCTCCTCGTTACAACACCAAACCGGGCCGCAAAGCAGCCCTGCCCCACCGCCGGGGCTATGCCCCCGCCGCAAACAGCAGCGTCAGCACCCCAAAGATCACCGGCTGGTGAATGAGATAGATGGCCATTGTGTGCCGCCCCAGCCACCCCAGTACCGGCAGATGCCGGCGGTAGCAGAGCTCCGGCAGTACCCCCGCCTTGACATACCGCCCCAAAAACGCCCCCGCCAGAAATAAAAATCCCCAGGGCATCAGCGGGTAGTAATCCGCCGAGAAAATCCCTGGGCAGGAAAACCCCAGGGGAAACAGCAGCGGCTGGCGGTACAGGAAATCCGGCAGGTAGATCCGCTGGCCAAAAAGCATCAGGTACCCCCCGTAAACCGGCCAGGTGAGGAAAAACAGCCCCCCGCAGCCCACCGCCCCCACCGGCGCCGGTATTCGCTCCAGGGCCGGCTGGCAGAGGCCGTAAAGCATCATCATCGCCCCAAAAAAGTGGAGGATGCCAAAGATGATGAGCTGGCCGGGCATGATGAGCCCCGTTGCCACCGTCAGCCCCAGCCCCAGGGCAAAGGTCCGCAGCCCCCGGCGCAGGTTGTTCCGGGAGTAGTTGCAGGAGATGCCGGAAATCAGGATAAGCCCCCCGGTGAGGATATCCCGGCAGCGGTTCATCCAGGGGGAGAACATCCAGGGGATGCCCACCGGGAAGAGCACCGCCAGGTCGTACAGCAGGTGGTAGATCACCACGTACAGGATCAGCGCGCCCCGCAGCTCGTCCATCAAATGCACCCGCTGCGGCCCGCCCAACGGCTTCATGGACCGTCCCCCCTTTCCCAAACAGTTTACCACATTCCGGTTGTAAAAGATAGAGAAAAGCGCTATACTTTTTGGGGAACAAGCCAAGAAGGAGGAGGAGATCACCATGGAGCAAGCGATGCGCTGCTGGGCCCGGGTGGACCTGGAGGCCCTGCGGAGCAATTACAAAAAGCTCCGGGGGCTGCTGGCCCCGGAGCAAAAATACCTGGCGGTGGTAAAGGCAAACGCCTACGGCCACGGGGCGGTGCCGGTGGCCCTGGCCCTCCAGGAGGAGGGGGCAGACTGGTTCGGGGTGGCCTCCCTGGAGGAGGGGGAGGAGCTCCGCCGGGGCGGCGTCACCCGGCCGGTGCTGATCTTTGGCTACACGCCCCCCGCTGCCGCCGGCCGGCTGGCCGGGGCCGGGCTGACACAGGGGGTTTTCTCCGGGGAATACGCCGCCGCCCTGGGGGAGGCCGCGGGGCGCGCCGGGGTGACGGTGGACTACCACCTGATGGTGGACAGCGGCATGGGGCGGCTGGGCCTCCGCCCCGGGGAGGCGGACAGCCTAAAGGAGGCCCGGAGCATCTTTGGCCAAACGGGGCTGCGGTGCACCGGCGCCTTTACCCACTTTGCCGTGGCGGACGAGACGGGGGAGGAATCCACCGCCTTTACCCGGGAGCAGTTCCGGCGGTTTACCGGCTTCTGCCAGGGGCTGCGGGAGGCGGGGCTGGAGCCGGGGCTGCTGCACTGCGCCAACTCCGCCGCGGCGATGCTCTCCCCCGAAATGCGGCTGGGGATGTGCCGCTTTGGCATTGTGCAGTACGGCCTGGATCCTTCGGCGGAGACAGGGGGGTTGCTGCCGCTGACGCCGGTAATGAGCCTAAGGGCCACGGTGGCTATGGTAAAGGAAATCCGCCGGGGGGATACCCTCAGCTACGGGCGGCTTTACACCGCAGAGGGGCCCCGGCGGATCGCCACGGTGGCCATTGGGTACGCGGACGGCTACCCCCGGTGCGGCTGGCAGGGGGGCAGGGTGATCATCCGGGGGCAGTACGCCCCTGTTGCCGGGCGGGTCTGTATGGACCAGCTGATGGTGGACGTCACCGGCATTCCCGGCGTTGCCGCCGGGGATACCGTCACCCTGGCGGGCCGGGACGGGGCGGCGGAGATCACCTGGGACCAGCTGGCGGAGCTTAGCGGGACGGTGAGCTACGAGCGCCTCTGCGGGATCTCCGCCCGGGTGCCCCGGATCTACCCGGGCAGGGGGAAGGGGACCGAGGAATAGGATTATTCCGGGAAGACCTTCCCCAGGCCCTTGATGCAGAGGAGCAGCACCGCCATCACCACAAAGATCCCCAGCATCCCCTTGCCCATAATGGGCAGGGTGGCCAAAAACGCGTTCCAGTCAATCATTGCAAACCCTCCTTACGGTACAATTAGCGCCAGGATCAGGCCGCCGGCAATCACCGAGGCAATCTGGCCGGATACATTGGCCCCCACGGCGTGCATCAGCAGGAAGTTCTGGGGGTCCTCCTTCAGGCCCATCTTATGGATCACCCGGGCCGACATGGGGAAGGCGGAGATCCCGGTGGCCCCCACCATGGGGTTGATCTTTTCCCCCTCCGGCAGGAAGAGGTTGAGGAGCTTGGCGAAGAGGACGCCGCCGATGGTATCGAAGACAAAGGCCACCAGGCCCAGGCACATAATCAGCAGCGTGGCCCCGTTGACAAAGAGGTGGGCCTGCATCTTGGTAGAAATCGTGATGCCCAGCAGCAGCGTTACCAGGTTGGCCAGGGAGTTTTGGGCGGTTTCGCTCAGGTTATTGAGGACGCCGCACTCCCGGATGAGGTTGCCGAACATCAAAAAGCCCACCAGGGAGACCGACCGGGGGGCCACGATGCCGGCCACCACAGTGATAAGGATGGGGAAGAGGATCCGGGTGGTTTTGGAGACGGCGGAGGGGGCGTACTTCATCCGGATCATCCGCTCCTTTTTGGTGGTAACTGCACGGATGACCGGGGGCTGGATGATAGGAACCAGGGCCATATAGGAATAGGCCGCCACAAAGATGGCGCCGGCGTAGGGGGTGCCGAAGAAGTTTGCGATAAAGATAGCGGTAGGGCCGTCTGCGGCTCCGATGATACCGATGGAGGCAGCGTCCTGGATGGTGAAGGGCATTCCGGAGAACCGCTCGAAAAGCGGGGTAAAGAGGCGGGCCATACTGATGGTAAAGAAGATGCCGAATTGGGCCGCCGCGCCGAAAAGCATCATCTTTGGGTTGGAGAGGAGGGGGCCGAAATCGATCATGGCGCCGATACCGATAAAGAGGAGCAGGGGCAGCAGCTCATTGCTGATGGTGGCGTTAAAGAGTACATCGATGACGCCGTGTTCCACCACCCCTCCGCTGACCTGATCCACCGCCCCGGAGAGGGGGAGGTTAACCAGGATGGCGCCGAAGCCCATGGGGAGGAGGAGGGCGGGTTCCATGTCCTTCTTGATGGCCAGGTAGATCAGCAGGCCGCCGATGGCCCACATTACCACCTGCTGCCAGGTGAGCAGGAGGAGGTTTTCGTACAAAATTTCCATGCTTTTTATCCTTTCTGTCACATTTTTGGGGGGGAGGGTAACAAAAAAGACTTCTGCCACGCTCCCCTTTGGGGTGGTTGGCAAAAGTCTTGCTGTTTCATGCAGCTGCGGATGCCGGGGGGCATCGTATTGACGCAGACGGCCGCAGGGGTGATTCCCTGCCAGCTACTCCCTTTTGTTCCGGTAACTGTTGCCAGTATAGCACGGGGAATGGGTGTTGTCAACGGGGTTTTGGCGGGGGGCAGGGGATTTTGTGAAGGTTTTTTGTGGCTTGGCATGGGCAGGGCCTGTCCGCAAAAGGCCCGCAGGGCGCTAAAAGTTTCGGTCAAGCCTTTTCAAAGGCTTGCGGGATCCAAGGGCAGAGCCCTTGGGCGCTCCCCGCAGGGAGCGAAAGGCCCCGGGGCGCTATTCCACAGATAGGGCGTGAGCCAAGGAGCACGAGGTCTGCCGTTCTGTTATAGGCCGTTAGGCCGCGGTTTTTAACAGCTGCTTTTGGGTGAGGCTGGGGGCAATGGCGGGTTGGTAGCCACCTGGCGGGGAAGCGCAAACCGCGGCCGGGGTTAGGAGTAGCCGCTTTCTCCCCAAAACAGCCCGCCGCGCGCCGCAGGCGCTGGAGGCGGGCGCATTT
>JAAWGY010000161.1 GCA_022795575.1 Angelakisella sp.
GCCTCCAGCGCCTACGGCGCGCGGCGGGCTGTTTTGGGGAGAAAGCGGCTACCCCTAACCCCGGCCGCGGTTTGCGCTTCCCCGTCAGGCGGCTACCAAACCGCAATAGCCCCTATCCCCACCAAAACGCCGCTGCCCAAAACCGCGGCCTGACGGCCTACAACAAAACGGCAGGGCCCGTGCCAAAAAGCACAAGCCCTGCCGTTATTATTAGTCAACCTGGGGAGTTTCGCTCCTGCGGGAGCGACCAGGGCCTGCGCGGCCCTGGACCTGCGGCCCGGTGGCCCGGGCGGGAACAACGTGAGGGACAGGCTGCTTCGCAAGCCCTACTTAAACTTCACCGCCGTACCATAGGCCATAATCTCACTGGCCCCCTGCATAATCGCGGAGGAAGAATAGCGAATCGCAACCACTGCGTCAGCCCCCAAATGGGTGGCCTCCTCCACCATACGGCTGGTGGCAATGGCCCGGGCCTCATCCATCATCTCGGTGTAGGACCGCATCTCGCCCCCCACCAAGTTCTTAAAGCTGGACATGATATCCTTGCCCACATTCTTGCACTGTACTGTGCTGCCCTTCACCATGGCAATGGTCTCCAGCTCCTTGCCGGTGATGTAGTCGGTGGTCACTAAAATCATCCCAAATTCCTCCTTTTTAATAAGCCTTGCCCCAAATAATCATCGACTTGGCCGGCTTGCCGCAGATGGGGCAGACGTCGTAAAGCCGCTCCTGCTCCAGCGGCATACAGCGGCTGGTAACTCCCGCCTCCTCCTTCATCCGAGCCTCACAGGCGGGATCCTCGCACCACATGGTGCGGATAAAGCCGGTCTTGTCCGGATCGTTTGCAATGGCCAGGATCTCCTCCATGGTAGCGGCGGTGTAGGTGCGGCGCTCCCGGTTCTCCAAGGCCTTTTGGTAGAGGCCGTGGTGGATCTCCTCCAGCAGCCGGTCGATGTGCTGCTCCAGCTCCGCCAGAGGGACAAAGGTCTTTTCCCGGGTGTCCCGGCGGACCAGGACGCACTGGTCCTTCTCGATATCCTTGGGCCCCAGCTCCAGCCGCAGGGGAACGCCCTTCATCTCGTACTGGGCGAACTTCCAGCCGGGGGAGTTGTCCGAAAGGTCGATGCCAGCCCGATATCTGGCCTTCAGGCGCTGACAGAGGGCGGAGGCCTTTTCCGCCACGCCCTCCTTGTGTTGGGCCACCGGTACCACCATCACTTGGATGGGGGCCACCGCCGGGGGCAGCACCAGGCCGGAGTTATCCCCGTGGGTCATGATGATGGCGCCGATCAGCCGGGTGGAGACGCCCCAGCTGGTCTGGTGGGGGTACTGGAGGGTGTTCTGGCGGTCGGTAAAGCGGATCTCGAAGGCCCGGGCGAAGCCATCCCCGAAGTAGTGGCTGGTGCCGGACTGGAGGGACTTGCCGTCGTGCATCATCGCCTCAATGGTGTAGGTGGCCTCGGCTCCGGCGAATTTCTCCTTTTCGGTCTTGCGGCCCTTCACCACCGGGATGGCCAGGAATTCCTCGCAAAAACGGGCGTAGATGTTCAGCATCCGCTCGGTTTCCTCGATGGCCTCCTCCGGCGTTTCGTGCATGGTGTGACCTTCCTGCCACAGGAATTCGCTGGTGCGCAGGAAGGGGCGGGTGGTTTTCTCCCACCGGACGACGCTGCACCACTGGTTATAAAGCTTGGGCAGGTCCCGGTAGGAATTGATGATGCGGGCGTAGTGCTCGCAGAAGAGGGTTTCGGAGGTGGGGCGGACGCAAAGGCGCTCGGCCAGGCGTTCGCCGCCGCCCTGCGTCACCCAGGCGACCTCGGGGGCGAAGCCCTCCACGTGGTCCTTCTCCTTCTGTAGGAGGCTTTCCGGGATAAAGAGGGGCATATAGACGTTTTCGTGGCCGGTTTCCCGGAACATCCCGTCCATGATCCGCTGGATGTTTTCCCAGATGGCATAGCCATAGGGGCGGAAGATGGTACAGCCCTTGACGCTGCTGTAGTCCACCAGCTCGGCTTTTTTCACCACGTCGGTATACCAACGGGCAAAGTCGTCCTCCATGGAGGTGATATCTTCCACCAATTTCTTTTCCTGAGCCATAATGATTCTTCCCTTTCCCCGCCGGGCCTTCCGGCGGCTTGGTGATATTGGGGGCCGGTTTCCCGTTGGGGCAGCCTCCCCGCCTTTGGGGAGGGTACGCGCCTTAGGTAAGACGGGCCTTTCCTGCTCTTATTATAACGGTTTTTGGCAGTTTGGCAAGGGGGGAAATTGGGGGCCTGCGGGGTTGAGAAGCAGCCTGTCCCACAGGCTGCTTCCTTTCCCGGCAGGCGGCAGACGCATTTTGGGCCCACCAGCCCCAAAACCCCGCCGTTCCCCACACCAGCCTACCAATACCGCCCACACCCCCAATTTGCAATATTGCGCCAGCGGACAGACTGTGCTATAATGGTACACAGTCAACGGGGCTTGCCCGGCTGGGGTGACACGGCCGGGCGGGCTTTTGGGCGTGTCGAGGGGCCGGTGCCGCCCCCCGCCCTGCGGCGATATGTATGAAGGAGTGAGAAAACCATGCGGATCGCATTGTTCACCGAAACCTATCTGCCCCACATCAACGGCGTTGTTACCCACGTCAAGATCCTGCGGGACGGGCTGGAGCAGCTGGGCCATGAGGTGCTGGTGGTGACGGCAGACGCCGACGCCCACCACCATTTTGTCGAGGACGGGGTGCTCCACTGCCCCGCCCATACCTCCAAGCGTTTTTATAACTACAGCCTCAGCCTGCCGGTAAGCAGCACCCGGCTAAAGTTTGTCCGGGATTTTGCCCCGGATATCATCCATATCCACAACGAGTTCGGCATTGGGATGTCCGGACTGCTCTGCGCCAAGATACTAAGGGTGCCGCTGGTCTACACCCTGCACACCATGTACGATGATTATATCTACTACATCGCCCCCAAGCCGCTGGTCAAAGCGGCTACCAAGGTCTCCCGCCGGTACTTTAAGTTTATCGCCAAGCACTCCAACGCCCTTACCGGCCCCTCCCAAAAGTGCCAGGAGTATTTCCGGCTCACCGGGCTTAAAAAGGATGTCAGCGTCATCCCCAATGCGGTGGAGGTGGACCAGTTCTCCCCCCGTGAGGTGCCGGAGGAGGTCAAGGCGGATTTGCGGGAAAGATGTGGCATCCGGGACGACAGCATGGTGGCCTGCTTTGTGGGCCGGCTGGGACGGGAAAAAAGCGTGGACGTGCTGCTGGACTACTGGAAGGCAGGGGTGAAGCCGGAAGACCACATCCACCTTGTGGTGATCGGGGACGGACCGGTGCGGCCCGAGCTGGAGGAGCAGGCCAAGGCCTTGGGTATCGAGGACATGGTGACGTTTACCGGCCGGGTGGAGCATGAGGACCTGCCCCCCTACTACGCCCTCTGCGACGTTTACGTCACCGCCTCCCTTTCGGACACCAACTCCATCTCGATGCTGGAGGGGATGTGCTCCGGCCTGCCGGTGCTCCAGCGCAACGATCCCCTTAATGCCGACCAGGTGCGGGACGGCAAGAACGGCTTTAACTTTGACAGCCCGGAGGAGATGGCCCAAAAGCTGCGGCAGATCCAGGCGATGGACCAGGAGGCGCTACAGGGCTTTAAGGAATCGGTGATTGCCTCCATCCGGGAAAACGGCGCCAGAGAGCTGGCGGAGCGCACCCTGACCGTGTACCAGCGGGTGCTGAAAAAGTAAGCGAGACACGGAAGGCCGTTTGGCCGGTGAATAGATCCAAGGAGCGCCGCCCAAAGGGCCAACGGCAGAGAACCCGCTGGCCTTTTGGGCGGCTTGTTTTGGTGCTTGGCGCGGTTGGACAGGGAGGAGATTGACGTGGAGGACAAGTACAGCATTTTGGGCCGGTGCTTCGGCCACAGCAGCTTCCGGGGCGGGCAGGAGGCCCTGATTGACGGGATCCTGGCCGGCAGGGACGTGTTGGGGGTGATGCCCACCGGGGGCGGCAAATCCATCTGCTACCAGCTGCCGGCGCTGCTGCTGCCCGGCCTAACCGTGGTGATCTCCCCGCTGATTTCGCTGATGAAGGACCAGGTGGCCGCTTTGGAGGAGGCGGGGATTCCGGCGGCCTTTGTCAACAGCTCCATGACCTCGGAGGAATTCCGGACCGCCTGCGGCGCGGTGCGGTCGGGGGAGTGCCAAATCCTCTATGTGGCCCCGGAGCGGCTGGAGAACGAGGGCTTTGTGGCGATGGTGGGCAGTCGGGAGGTCTCCCTAATCGCGGTGGACGAGGCCCACTGTGTCTCCCAGTGGGGGCAGGATTTCCGGCCCAGCTACCTGCGGATCGCCGGCTTTGCGGCATCGCTGCCCCGGCGCCCGGTGGTGGCCGCTTTTACCGCCACCGCCACCCAGCGGGTCCAGGAGGATATCCTCCGGCAGCTGGCGCTGCGGGAGCCGCTGCGGGTCATCACCGGCTTTGACCGGCCCAACCTCTGCTTTGAGGTGCTGCACCCCAAAAAGAAGCTCCCCACCCTCCTCTCCCTGATGGAGCAGCGCCGGGGGAAAAGCGGCATCATCTATTGCGCCACCCGGGCCAAGGTGGACCAGGTGGCCCAGGCGCTAAAGGAGGCGGGCTTCCCCGCCGCCCGGTATCACGCCGGGCTGGAGGACGAGGAGCGGCGGCGCAGCCAGGAGGACTTCCAGTACGACCGCTGCCCGGTGATGGTGGCCACCAACGCCTTCGGGATGGGCATCGATAAATCCAACGTCAGCTTTGTCATCCACTACAATATGCCCAAGGACCTGGAATCCTATTACCAGGAGGCGGGCCGGGCGGGGCGGGACGGGGAGCCGGCGGACTGTATCCTACTGTTCTCCCCGGGGGATATCTACACCGCCAAGTTTCTCATCAGCCACGGCAGGGAGCAGGGGGAGGGGGGCCCGGAGGAGGCCAGCCGTCAGGAGCAGGAGCTGCGGCGGCTGGAGGTGATGATCGGCTACTGCAAAAGCGTCAGCTGCCTGCGGGGATATCTGCTGAAATACTTTGGCCAGCCCCACCCGGAAAGCTGCGGCAACTGCGGCGTTTGCCGGAGCGAGCGCCGGGAGGAGGACATCACCATCCCTGCACAGATGATTCTGTCCTGTGTAAAGCGGGTCGAGCGGCGGCTGGGGTACTACGTGGGGCCGGCGCTGATCCTCCGGGTGCTGCGGGGGAGCCGCAGCCAGCGGATCGTCTCCCTGGGGCTGGATCAGCTTACCACCTACGGGCTGATGAAGGACAAGGACCGGCGTTTGGTTCAGCAGTATCTGGACTGCCTGACCGACAAGGGATACCTTTTTATCGAGGAGGAGCACGGAACGCTTCGGCCGACGGCTTCGGCGGACGGGGTGCTTTTCCGGGGGGAGAGGGTGCAGATGCTTACCCGGGGGGCGAGCCGGGCCGGGGTGGCGGAGGAGGCGCCGGAGGCTGCCGGGGAGGAGAGGGAGCGTCCCCGCCGGATGAGTGGTTCCGGGAGGGAGAGGGGGCCGGCCCGGCGGCTTACTCCGGCGGGGCAGGCTTCCGGGGGGACGGCTGCGTTGCCCCAGGAGGGGGAAACGCTGATAGACGCACTGCGGCGGAAGCGGACACAGCTGGCCCAGGAGGGGCAGGTGCCGGCCTATGTTATCTTCTCCAACGCAACGCTGGCGGATATGGCCCACAGGGTTCCGCACAACCTGGAGGAGTTTCTCCAGGTATCCGGGGTGGGGGAGGTAAAGGCGGGGAAGTATGGGAGCCAGTTCCTAACCGTAATTGCCGAGTGGGAGATGGCGGAGCGAAAGCGGCGGTTGGGTAGATGACGGGATGGAGTTGCGAAAGAGCCTGTCCCACAGGTTGTGCCCGCCGGGGCTTCCCGGCCGCAGGTCCAGGGCCGCGCAGGCCCTGGTCGCTCCCGCAGGAGCGAAACTCCCCAGGACG
>JAAWGY010000162.1 GCA_022795575.1 Angelakisella sp.
CCCCAGGTTCTGCTCAAAGGCGCAGCCGATGTGGGTGGCAAAGCCCCGGTCGTTGGGGCCAATCACCCCCACCGACTGCCACTTCTGGCAGGCGGCCACGCACCGGCGGCAGAGGACGCACTTGTCGTTGTCCCGGAACATATGCTTTGCGGTGTCGTCAAAGTCATGCTGGGGGTTTTCCCCGGCGTAGACGTCCTCGTCGTAAACCCGGAAGTCCTTGCAGAGCTTCTGCAGCTCGCAGTTGCCGCTCCGGACACAGGAGAGGCACTTCTTTTTGTGGGTGGAAAGGATCAGCTCCAGGTCGATTTTGCGGGAGGCAAACACCCGCTTGGAGTTGGTGTATACCTCCATCCCCTCTGTCACCGGGTAGACACAGGAGGCCACCAGGTTCCGCAGCCCCTTTACCTCCACAACGCAGATGCGGCAGGCGCCGATTTCGTTGATGTCCTTCAGGTAGCACAGGGTGGGGATATCGATGGCCAGCTTCCGGGCCGCCTCCAGTATCGTGGTCCCCTCCGGCACCGTTACCGGAAGGTCGTTGATCTTCAGATTCACCATTTTCATTTCGCAGCGTCCTCCCTTACTTCTTCACGATGGCCCCGAAGCGGCATTTTTCGATGCAGACGCCGCACTTGACGCATTTTTCGGTATCGATGACGTGGGCCTCCTTCACCTTGCCGCTGATGGCCCCGGTGGGGCAGTTGCGGGCGCAGAGGGTGCAGCCCCGGCACTTGTCGGGAAGGATCTGGATGGTCAAAAGGCTCTTGCAGACCCCGGCGGGGCAGCGCTTTTCCACAATATGGGCCACATACTCGTCCCGGAAGTACTTCAGGGTGGAGAGCACCGGGTTGGGGGCGGTCTGTCCCAGGCCGCAGAGGGCGTTCTCCTTGATGTGGTAGCAGAGGGTTTCCAGCTTATCCAGGTCCTCCATGGTGGCCTTGCCCTTGGTGATCTTGTCCAGCAGCTCATAGAGGCGCTTGGTGCCGATGCGGCAGGGGGTGCACTTGCCGCAGCTCTCGTCCACCGTAAACTCCAGGAAGAACTTGGCGATGTCCACCATGCAGGTGTCCTCGTCCATCACGATCAGGCCGCCGGAGCCCATCATTGAGCCGATCTCGATGAGGTTGTCGTAGTCCACCGGGATGTCCAGGTACTGGGCGGGGATGCAGCCGCCGGAGGGGCCGCCGGTTTGGGCGGCCTTGAATTTCTTGCCCCCCGGGATGCCGCCGCCGATCTCCTCCACAATCTCCCGCAGGGTGGTGCCCATGGGGACCTCCACCAGGCCGGTGTTGTGGATCTTGCCCCCCAGGGCAAAGACCTTGGTGCCCTTGGACCGCTCGGTGCCCATGGCGGAGAACCACTCCGCCCCCTTCAGGATGATCTGGGGGACGTTGGCGTAGGTTTCCACGTTGTTCAGGATGGTGGGCTTGCCGAAAAGGCCCTTTACCGCCGGGAAGGGGGGACGGGGGCGGGGCTCGCCCCGGTGCCCCTCGATGGAGGTCATCAGAGCGGTTTCCTCGCCGCAGACAAAGGCGCCGGCACCCAGCCGGATGTCGATGTCAAAGTCGAAGCCGGTGCCCAGGATGTTTTTGCCCAAAAGCCCCAGCTCCCGGGCCTGGCCGATGGCCACCTGTAGCCGCTTGACGGCGATGGGGTACTCGGCCCGGACGTAGATGTAGCCCTGCTGGGCCCCGATGGCGTAGCCGGCGATGGCCATAGCCTCCAGCACCACGTGGGGGTCGCCCTCCAGCACCGACCGGTCCATAAAGGCGCCGGGGTCCCCTTCGTCGGCGTTGCAGCAGACGTACTTAATCCCCTTGGGCTGTGCCGCCGCAAAGGCCCACTTGCGGCCGGTGGGGAAGCCGCCGCCCCCCCGGCCCCGCAGGCCGGAATCCAGGATGCACTGGATGACCTCTTCGGGAGTCATCTCGGTAAGGGCCTTGCCCAGGGCCATGTAGCCGTCGTAGGCGATGTACTCGTTGATGTCCTCCGGGTCGATGACGCCGCAGTTTTTCAGGGCTACCCGGAGCTGCTTTTTGTAGAAGTCGGTCTCCCCCAGGCTCTTGACGGTATCCTCCTGCACCGTCTCGGAGTACAGCAGGCGCTTGACGATACGGCCCTTGAGGAGGTGCTCCTCCACGATTTCCGGCACGTCCTCCGGCTTTACCTGGGAGTAGAAGGCGCCCTCCGGGTATACCACCACAATGGGGCCCAGGGCGCAGAGGCCGAAGCAGCCGGTCTTGATGACCTTGATCTCCTGATCGAGGCCGGCGTTTTTCAGCTCGGTTTCAAAGCTGGTGACGATGCGGGCGCTGCCGGAGGAGGTACAGCCGGTGCCGCCGCAGACCAGGATATGGGAACGGAACATGACTTCGCCCTCCTTTCTACGCCTGGGCGCCGCTGGCGCCGATGGTGTACTCGCTGACCGGGGTGCCGTTGACCAGGTGCTGGCTGACAATGGTGGGGACCATGCCGGGAGTGACCTTGACGTAAGTCACCTTTTCCTTGCCGGGCTCGAAGACCTCCACCACCGGCTCGTACTGGCAGATGCCGATGCAGCCGGTCTGCCCCACCGATACGTTGGTGAGCCCCCGTTTGCCCACCTCCTCGGTAAAGGCGGCAAGCACCGGGCGGGCCCCGGCGGCGATGCCGCAGGTGGCCATTCCCACCACCACCCGGATGGAGCTGTCCCCGTCGTGGCGGATGCCCACCTTGCCTTTCATCTGCTCCCGCAGGGCCTGAAGTTCCGCTAAGCTTTTCATCGAGGTATTTCCTCCTTATGTAACGTAAAGTTGTCCCGGCCGCCAAAGCGCAGGGCGGCGGGGGTGTTTTTTCAGCCGCCGGCCTGGGCCAGCAGCTCCGCCGTGTTTTCGGTCAGGTAGTCCCGCAAAAACTGGAGCACCTCCGGGGAATTCAGGGGCACCTCCCCCAAAATCTCCCGGAATTCGCGGGTGTCCATGGTCATCTCCCGGCCGTCCCGCCTGCGGGTGTACACCCAGTCGATATCCGGGTTGCACTGCACCAGGGCGGAGATGGTGCCGTTGATGTCCCCCAGGGGCATCCGGTCGATGCTGCTTAGGCCGAAGGTGGCGGTAACGGTGGTGCCCGTCCCCACCTCGCTCCGGATGGTCAGGTCCCCCCCGGTAAGCTGTGCCGCCATCCGGAAGAAGGGGATGCCCAGCCCCACCTTGCGGGTGGTGCGGGTGGTGTAAAAGGGGTCGATGACCGTTTCTACCTGCTCCCGGGTCATCCCCTTGCCGTTGTCCTGGATGGTGATGGTGAGGCGGTCGGCGGCGGCGTCCTCCTCCACCCCAATCCGGATGAGGGAGGCGTTGGCCCGCACCGAGTTTTCCGCCACGTCCAGCACGTTAAGGGAAAGCTCCTGCATCATGACAGGGGCCCTCCTTTACCGGGCCTCCCGGTACTTGGCCAGGATGCCCTCGATGTCGTCCGGCACCAGCCGGCCGTAGACGTCCTCGTTGATGGTCATCACCGGGGCCAGGCCGCAGGCGCCAATGCAGCGGCAGGCCTCCAGGGAAAACTCCCCGTCGGCGGTGCACTCCCCGCTGCCGATGCCCAGCTTTTCCTGGAGTTTGGCGTAGACGTCGCCGGAGCCCTTGACATAGCAGGCGGTGCCCAGGCAGACCGATACCTTGTACCGGCCCTTGGGGTTTAACGAAAACTGGGAGTAGAAGGTGGCCACCCCGTAGACCTCCTCCAGGGACTTATCCAATTCGGCGGCGACAATCTCCATCACCTCGATGGGGAGATAGCCGTAGATCTCCTGCGCGCCCTGGAGAATGGGCATCAGCGCCCCCTCCTGGTCCCGGAGCCGCCCGATGAGGGCCCGCAGCTCCCGTTCCTGGTTTTCGGTCCCCTGGAAGGGGATTTTGCATACTCTGCTGGACATGGGTTTTCTTTCCTCCTTTTGCTGCGTTGATGCGGTCTTGCCCGCCGCCCGTCTCCGTCCTGCCGGGCCTCCTCCAATGGGCCCGCAGGGGAGAAGCGGCATCTTTCCTGCCGGAATTGATATTATTATAACATATCTTTTTTTCTATTTCTACTGGAATTCCAAAGGAATTTCGATAAAATTCATGGATTATCAATATCTGGCGAATTGTCATTCTCCCTTTGAGATGGTATAATGAAATCATCGCCCCCGCCCGGGGGACTGCATCGACAGCGAAGGAGTGGAGCGTATGACCCTTGGTGAAGTAAAAACCGTCTTGAACGCCCAGCTGCTCTGCGGCGAGGAGCTTTTGGACCACGAGGTCCACACCGCCTGCGGCAGCGACCTGATGAGCGACGTGCTGGCCTTTGTCAAGGACCAGGCGGTGCTCCTCACCGGCCTGATGAACCAGCAGGTGGTCCGCACCGCCGAGATGATGGACATCATCTGCATCATCTTTGTCCGCAGCAAGGAGCCCGCCCCCGAGGTGGTGGAGCTGGCCCGCCAGAAGGACATCGCCGTTATGACCACCACCCACCGGATGTTTACCGCCTGCGGCCTTCTCTTTGGGGCCGGGCTCAACGGGGGGGTACATATCGAATGAGCGGACTGCACTACCACTACGACGTCCCCGGGGACGACTTTACCCGGGCCGGCGAGGCCTCCGGCGCCATCAAAAGCGCCCTCAAAAAGCTGGGCATCCCCCCCCAGGTGGTGCGCAAGGTGGCCATCGCCATGTACGAGGGGGAGATCAACCTGGTCATCCACGGCGGCGGCGGGGAGATCGACGTGGACATCGACGGCCAAAGGGTGCTGATGGTCCTGACCGACCACGGCCCCGGCATCCCCGACATCGGCAAGGCCATGGAGGAGGGGTGGTCCACCGCCCCGGATAACGTCCGCAGCCTGGGCTTCGGCGCCGGCATGGGCCTGCCCAATATGAAGAAGTACACCGACGAGATGAAGATTGACAGCACCGTAGGGGTGGGAACCACCGTCACCATGGTGGTAAACCTGGCATAGGCCGCACCCCCACCTTTTTGAGAGGAGCCTCCCCCATGGAAGAGTACGTCCATTCCGTCACCCTAAATCCCGACGCCTGCCAGGGCTGTATTACCTGCGTCAAACGGTGCCCCACCGAGGCCATCCGGGTCCGGGGGGGCAAGGCCCGCATCCTAAAGGAGCGCTGCATCGACTGCGGCGAGTGCATCCGCGTCTGCCCCCACCACGCCAAGCGGGCGGTCACGGATCATTTGCAGGAATGGGACCGCTTCAGGTTCAAAATAGCCCTGCCGGCCCCCGCCCTTTACGGCCAGTTTAACAACCTGGACGATGCCGAGGTGGTGCTGGCGGGGCTGCTGGAGATGGGCTTTGACGAGGTTTACGAGGTGGCCACCGCCGCCGAGCTGGTCAGCGACGCCACCCGGCTGCTGCTGAGCCAGGGGGCGCTGGAGCGCCCGGTCATCTCCTCCGCCTGCCCGGCGGTGCTGCGGCTGATCCGGGTGCGCTTCCCCCAGCTGCTGGACAATGTCCTGCCACTGGTGGCCCCGGTGGAGCTGGCCGCGCGCACCGTCAAGCGCCAGACCGCCCGGAGCCTGGGCATCCCCCCTTCGGAGATTGGCTGTGTCTTTATCTCCCCCTGCCCCGCCAAGATGACCGCCGCCAAAAACCCCCTGGGCACCGGCCGCAGCGACATCGACCTGGTGGTCAGCGTCAGCGAGATCTACCCCGCCCTCTGCGCCGCCATGAAGAAGGCCCGGGAGCCGGGGGAGGACCTGGCCACCGCCGGCCGCACCGGCATCGGCTGGGGCCGCAGCGGCGGGGAGGCCGCCGCCACCCTCCACGAGCGTTACCTTGCCGCCGACGGCATCGAAAACGTCATCCGGGTGCTGGAGGACATGGAGGACGAAAAGCTCCGGGGGCTGGACTTTGTGGAGCTGAACGCCTGCTCCGCC
>JAAWGY010000163.1 GCA_022795575.1 Angelakisella sp.
CAAGGTGCCTCCGGCGGATCTGATTCCCTGCGGGGGGATTCGTATGGGATGGGCTTGTTGGTTTATTGTTTCGTTTCGTTGTGGGGGTAGGGGTGGTTGTGGTGCCTCCGGCGGATTTTGATTCCCTGCGGGGGGATGGACGGCCTGCGGCCTTCGGATCCGCCGCCGGGCGGCGGGGGAGTGGTTGAGATAGGCTTGTGATTTGTGTCTATATTTGGTTGTGGGACAAGTCATTTTGGGACCACAGGCCGGAGATTCTGTATAGGCTCTAAAAGCCTGCCGCCCACGGTGTGCACCTTTGACGGGGCACACCGTGGGCGGCAGGCTTTTTTTCCTTATTCCTTTTCTGCAAAGCTCAGGGTTGCCTCGAAGCAGTCCTGCTCCCCCTCCCTGCCCAGGAAGTAGTACTCCCCCGGGGCGGTCTCCCGGGAGAAGAGCCGGAGGGCGCGGCCCATGGGCACCTCCCGGTGGTAGCTGACGCAAAGCTCCCGCACCGGCCCTGCCTCCAGCCGCTCCAGGGGCAGGCGGTCGCAGATGATGTCGGCGTAGCGGGTGTTGTTCATGTGGCGGTTCTGGTCGCAACGGGAGTAGCAGGCGACCTCCTCCCCGGCAGGCAGCAGCTCCTCCCGGGGGCGGGTGATCCGGATGGGGAGCTCCGGCACCGCGGCCATATCAAAGGGCAGGCCCAGCTCCTCCGGCGCCCGGCGTAAAATCCGCCGGGACTGGGTGTCCACCAGCATCCACCGGGCGTCCACCGCGGCGGCGGTACGGCCGTCCGGGAGGGATAGGGTGGTGTAGCGGTGGTACACCGCCCGGATGGGGCTGGAGGGCAGGGAGGTAATCGTCACCTCCGCCCCGGCGGGGATATCCTCATACACCCGGGCGCAGAGCTTGGCCAGCAGAAAGGCGGTGTGGGTCTGCTGGTACCGCTCCATGGTGATGCCCAACAGGGTGCAGTGGCGGGTGCTGACCTCCTGAACCAGCCGGAGCAGCCCGCCGGCGGTGAGGCGAAGGTTAAAGTCGCATTCAAACTCCGGGATGGTGCGCAGTGTCTGGTAACGGCCGGGGACGCAGGATTCCATAGCAGCTCCTCCTAATGTTGTCGTGTTGGCGGGGGACTATCCCTCCCGCAGCGCCTCGATCCTCCGGCGGTCCGGCTCCACCATGGCCGTCTGGTAGGTTTCGTAGATCACCATCCCCGGCTTGGCGCCGCCGGGTTTTTTTACGTTGCGGACCAGGGTGTAGTCCACCGGGATTTTGGCCCCCGCCGCCGCGCCCGTCCCCGCCGAGGAGTTGCAGGCGGCGATGACCGCCGCTTCCTCCACCGTCCGGTCGGGGATCTCCCGGGCCCCCTCGGTAAAGACGATGACGTGGGCCCCGTGGATCTTTTGGGTGTGGAGCCAGAGGTCGTAATTCCTGGCCTCCCGCAGGGTGAGCTGGTCGTTTTGCAGGTTGTTGCGGCCGCAGAGGATGAGGAAACCGTCGCTGGAGCGGTACCGCAGTGGCTGTAGCTTTACCGCCCGCTGCTTCTGCCGCTGGTCCCGCCGCAGGTAGCCCTGGCTGATGAGCTCCTCCCGGATCCCCGCCAGCTCCTCCTCCGAGCCCGCCCGCTCCAGCTCGGCAATGGCGGATTCCAGGTAGGTCCGCTCCTGCTCCCCCTTGGCGATGAGCTCCCGGAGCTTGCCCTCGGCGGTGGCGGCCTTGCGGTACTCCCCGTAGTACCGCTGGGCGTTTTTGGCCGGGGAAAGGGTGGCGTCCAGGGGGATCTCCACCTCCTCCCCCTGGCTGGAGAAGAAGTTTTGGGCCCGCAGCACCCGGTCCCCCCGCTCCATCCGGTACAGGTTGGCGGAGATGATGTCCCCCCACTCCTTGTACCGCTGCCGGCCGGCGGTATCCAGCAGCTCCTGCCCCTGGGCGGCCAGCTTGCGGGTCAGGCGGTCCCGGAGGGTGCAGAGGCTTTTGTGGAGCTGGGCGGTCTTCTGGCGCATCCGCTCCCGCTGGTCCTTGCCCTCATAGAAGAGGTCCAGCAGGGCGCTGTAGCTTTCCGGGTGCTGGACCTGGTAGTCCGGGGGGAATTGCCGGAGGTCCAGGTAGGAGAAGTCCACCCACCGGCCCTGGGGGTCCCGGACCAGGGTGGGGGTGCCGCAGCCCTCCTCCAAGGCGGTGGCCACCACCTTCAGGTAGAAGGTCAGCCGCTCCTGCTGGTCGGGGGTAAGGGAGGAGGGGACGGCGTCGGCCGGGCCGCAGACAAAGGCGCTGATCTCCCGGCAGACCAGAGGGGACAGCCCCTCCCCCTGCTCCAGGATGGCCTTGGGGAGGGGGATGTCCCGCCCGGCAAGGATGGCGGCGGCCAGCTGGTGGGGAGGGATGGTCAGCAGGCTTTTTTTGGACTGGGCGGGAGGGGGGGTATAGGTCATGCCGGGCAGCACCTGCCGGACCTCGCTGGTGACGAAATCCACCCGCTTGGCGGCGTCGATGATTTTATCCGACTGGTCCACCAAGATGATGTTGCTGTGCCGGCCCATGATCTCGCAGATCAGGGAGGTTTCCACCTTGTCCCCCAGGTCGTTCACCGTCTCAAAGACAATGCGGAGCACCCGGTCCAGGCCCTGCTGCCGGGCGGCGATGAGCCTGCCGGAGCCCAGGTGCTTGCGCAGCAGCATACAGAACATAGGGGCGGCCTTGGGGTTTTCCAGCGCCTGGGTGGTAAAGTGGACCTTGGGGGCGGTGGCGTCGGCAGAGAGGAGGAGCCGGCGGTTCTGGCCGCTGCCCCGGAGGGTCAGGAGCACCAGCTCCCGGCCGGGCTGGCTGATCTTATCGATGCGGGCGCCGGCCAGGGCGTTGATCTCCTGGCTGATTTTATGGAGAAAGCCTCCGTCAAAGGGCATGGGAAATGCCACCTTTCGCTGTAGAATGGGGGAGCGGCCCCTGGGGGTGTTGTCCTTAGTATACCACCTTTTTCCCGGATGGGCAAATTGGGGGGCAGCCGGGGGAGGGGCAGAAGCTGTAATATATGAATCCCTTTGTGCCTTTTCTGCTATCCTGTTGTCAGTACAGTGGCGGGCAAATCATCAAAACAAGGTATTTGGTGCCGGAAGGCCGGAAGGTCCAGCGGCTTTGGCGGTGGTGAAACGCCCCAGGGCCAACCGGGTGTAATTGCTCCGGGCAAAGGAACAGCGCGGGAGAGTGCGGCGGCCACCCCTGGGACGGGGCAGAAGGGTTACGCTGCGGGTACTTCTGGAAGCCCCCAAGGGCCCGGCAGTACGCCGCCCGGCCGACCGGAGACGCCGTCCCGGCCTGTCACTCCTGCGGCCTCGGTCATTCCCACCAATCCGGTGCAGAGAAATCCCAAACACGAATCTTAACAGCGACCGGCGGCTCCTTCCAGCAGGCCGGCAAAGAATCCGCTGCCTGTTTGGGAGTACGAAAAACCTGAAAACGGCAATACCCGCCCGGCCAGACCGGGAGAGCCGCAAAAATAGCAGAGAAGGTGAGAAATGAGCCAGAACCAGCAAAAGGGAATCTCCTGCGCCACCAACCTGGCGCGCCTGGACCATGCTGTTGCCATTGTCCTCCAGAGGGCGGCAAGCGGCGACTTGTACGGTGCGGCGGTGGCTACGGCTAAAGCTTTCCTTCCGGAAATCCTCAAGGTGATTTTCTGCATCTTTATCCCCTTTTTCCTGTACCTTTTTTGTTGTGCATCCTAACTTCCCAATATCCTACGGTGCCAAACAGCGCCATACAGGAGATGAACGTAAAGGTGGCCTATGTGGGCTCCCTTTACGATAGCGTTTCCAACTTCACACGGCAGGAGGCCAATACGATCATAGCCCGTCATTGGGCGGTCTTTGGGCCCGCGCCACACTCCTGCCTGAAATACAGGTCTGTTTTAGCATGGGGAAGGAGGGGTGTATACTTGCACTTTACAGCTTGACAACATCTCCATGGGTATAGGCCGCCTGAGCCAGTTCAATAAAGTAGCGGGTGCTTTCCCGCTGATCCTCCCGGTGATAGCCCAGCACACAGGGGATCACATCCGGGCAGTCAAAGGGGACCCAGGCAAACTCCCCGTTGTGGTCGTTGGCAAAGCCGGGGGTGAGGACCACCCCTTTTCTGGCCGCCACATTGGCAAGGGCAGTCTCGTGGTCGGGACAATTGAGGACCTTCACCTGTCCGGCGGCCACGATGCGGTTCTGTACGGCGACCAGCTCCGGAGGGGAACCACCTCCTACCATGAATACACGACCAGCAAGATCGGCTTCCCTTACCGTTTCCCTTTGGGCCAGGGTGTCGTCTTTTCTCAGGATCAGGTAAAGATGGCTCTCGAACAAGGGAGCCATGCGAATGGCAGTATAACGGCGGAGCTCCGACTCTCTGGCGAAAAGAATGTCCTGCTCTCCCCGGAGGAACAGGTCCAGCCGCTCCTCCCCGTAAACAAAGCGGATATTCAGCGCTACATGAGGCATGGCCGCCTCGAACCGTTCCATGATCTGGGGGAGGAAACAGATGCAGGAGCGCATGGGAATACAGACATTCAGCGCCTCGCGGTATCGGGAATCCATGTTCTGCCCCTGCTCCACCGCCGCCTTGATCTCGGCACGGATCCGCCGCAGCTCCCCGCAGAACCGGGCCCCTGCCGGGGTCAATGCCGCGCCCTTGCCGGAACGCTGGAAAAGCCGGAAGCCAATCTCATCCTCCAGACACTGGATCTGATAGGTCAGGGAGGGCTGACTGATAAAAAGATGCTCCGCCGCCCGGCTGAAATTCAGCGTGGCGGACAGCTCCAAGGCGCAGTCCATCTGTTTTGTTGTCATCGGGGGCCTCCTTTCCCTTGGCTATAAAAAAATCAAATCAATTATAGCAAATTTCGATTGTACTTTCAACGGTGATACTCTTTATAATTAAAGCAGACAAAGAAATGACCGATGAAAGAGATGAAATGATGAAGACACGAAATTTGTGCTCCCTCACCGTCTCGGAGGTGGGGATGGGCTGTATGGCTTTCTCCCACGGCTACGGAAAGATCCCCCCGGAGGAATACAGCGTCCAGGCCATCCAAAACGCATACCGCCACGGCTGCACCTTCTTCGACACGGCGGAAATCTATAGCCCAGGCCTGGCGGGCATCGGCCACAACGAGCGCATCGTGGGCAAGGCTTTGAAGGAGGTCCGGGAAAAGGTGGTGCTGGGACCAAGCTCTTTCTGAACCGGTCCGAGGTCCGGGGCGGGGTGTACCCGGCAATCCGCCGGCACCTGGAGGACTCCATGGCCCGGCTCCAGACCGGCTGGGTGGACCTCTACTACCTCCACCGCGCCGGCAGCGTCCCCGTTGAGGAGGTGGCCGAGGCCATGGGCCGCCTCATCGACGAAGGGCTCATCCGGGGGTGGGGGCTGTCCCAGGTGGATGTAGAGGTCATTGACCGGGCCCAGCAGGTCACTCCCCTCACCGCCATCCAAAATATCTACTCCATGGTGGAGCGGGATATGGAGGCACAGGTCATCCCCTACTGCCTGGAACATCATATCGGCGTTGTGCCCTTCTCTCCCATCGCCAGCGGCCTTTTATCCGGCAGGATTACGCCGGATACGCAGTTTGAGAAAAATGACGATGTCCGCAACTGGGTCCCCCAGCTGAGCCGCCGTAACATCATCGGCAACCAGCCCATCATCGACCTGTTAAAAGAATACGCCGAAAAGAAAAACGCCACCCCGGCCCAAATCTCCCTGGCCTGGATGCTCCACAAGTACCCTCATGTGGTCCCCATTCCCGGCTCCAAAAACAAGGAGCGGATCATTGAAAACTTATAGCAACCATCAAAATTGTCGACACCCATCTGGACGGCAGCTTTCCCAGCTGCCTTTGTCCCAAAAACTTGAAAGCCATCAAGGCTTCCTGCGT
>JAAWGY010000164.1 GCA_022795575.1 Angelakisella sp.
GGGGGTCACTTTCTGGTTCGCCAGAAAGTAACCAAAGAGCGACCAGGGCTGCGCCCTGGACCCGACGGCCAAAGGCGTCAGTCGCTTGGGGGGCGCTCCTCTTACGCCGCCTGGACCGCTTGGGCTCGGTGCTTCTGCTTGGGTGACAGCCTCAATCTCAACGCTGGGTTGCTCGATGCTTGGTTGGGCGGCTGGCTCTGCGGGGGGATAGCCCCCAGCAGCCTTGTTAGGTGGCCGGTTGCGCCCGCTCCCTCCTTCCGGTTGGCCTGATAAGGTGCCTCCGGCGGATTTGATTCCCTGCGGGGGGGATGAACGGCCTTCGGCCTGTGGTGCCGCCGGGCGGCGGGGGAGTGGGTGGGGATGGGTTCGCTGGTTAAGGGTTTGCTTCTGCTATGGGTGAGGTGTTTTTTTCTTTTTCCTTTTGCTTCTATGGTGTGCAGGAATTTTCTGGATAGTCGTGGTTCTCTTCTTCTCTTATAAGTCTAACAACGACAGTCTATCATGGAGCTGGTGCAGCTCTTCTCTGCGCTGGCGGTAGTCGGGCATATAGGTCTCTACCACCGCCCAAAAACGGGGGGAGTGGTTATGCTCCCGGGTGTGGGCCAGCTCGTGGAGGATGACATAATCCGCCACCGGGCGGCTGGCCAGGGCCAGCCGCTGGCTGAAACAGAGGCTGTTTTTGCCGGAGCAGCTCCCCCACCGGGTTTTGGCCCCGGTGACGGTTACTTTGGTGTAGCAAAAGCCCCATTTTTCCGCTATCTCCGCTACCCGGCCGGGAAAGTACCCCCGGGCCGCGGTTCGGCAGGCCTCCAGGATGCTCTGCCGCCACTGCTCCTGGCTCTCCCCCGCCAGACGCAGCATCCCGTCCGGACCAAAGCCGGGGGGCTCCCCCTCCGCGGGCTCCAGCCGCCAGGGCTCCCCCAAAATCTCCAGCTGCTGCCCCCGCTCCAGGCGGGTCTCCTCCCGGAGGCGCTGGCGGGCCAGCAGCTCCTCCCGTTTGGTAATCACCCACTCCGCCTTCTGCTCCACCAGCTCCTGGACCTGCCGCAGGCTCATCCCCTTGGGGGCCCGGGCCTCTACCACGCCGTTGGGCCGCAGGCAGATACAAAAGGTTCGCCGCCCGGTAAAGATAACATTATACGGTATCACAATGAGGGGCCCTCCGCTGTCAGGCGGGCCCGCACCCGGCGGGCTCGGGCGGCTACCGACCGGTTGGCCGCCTGCTCCCGGGCCAGCAGGGCGGCGTTTCTGGCGTCCAGCGCCGCTATCAGGGGGGCAAGGGGTTCCCCTCCCCGGGCGGCGTTTAGGATGGGGGGCAGCAGCTCCATGGCGTCCCGGTACCCCAGCTCCATCCGCCAGGCCACCTCCGGGGAGGTAAAGTCCATGGTTCTGGCCCCGGGGCTTTCCTCCAGGGGGCGGGAGGGGTAGAGCTCCACCAGGGCTGTCCCCGGGGAAAGCTGGCGGCGGTCCACCTGGTCGTAGTGGTTCAGGTAGACCACCAGCAGCAGGTCCAGCTCCAGGGAGGCAAGGGGGAGGATGGGGGTTTTATCCCCGTTGTTCTTGCGGGAGTAGGGCGGGGTCATGCCGCCGTCGCAGTAGTGGTTGCCCCCCATCTCCACCGGGGGGAAGGCAACCGGGATGGCGGTAGAGGCCACGGTAATCTCCACCGCATCGGCAAAGGGGAGCTGGTCCAGCCAGAAGTACCGGGGCTCCTCCGCCTCCAGCTGGTAGGCGCAGACCGAAACACGGGTTCCGGCGGAAAAAAGGGCGGGGTCCAGGCTGTCTGTCAGCAGCTGGCGGAGGCTATCCTGGGGGAGGAGCGACTCCATGGCCAGGTATTCCGGCAGGGATTTGGCCCGGGTGGCCCGGAGGGAAAGCTCCCGCAGGCGGGCAGGGTCGATGGCGTCGGCGCGGCCCCCGGTCATGGTGTGCCAAAGGCTGCCCCCTACCCACATATCCCGCCACATCTCCGGGGTGCCGGCCAGCAGGAGGAGGGCGTTCAGTGCGCCGATGGAGCAGCCGGAGACGGCCCGGAGAAGGGGGCGGGCCTCCAACTGGTGGAGGGCCTGGAAGACGCCGGCCTGATATGAGCCCTTGCCGCCGCCGCCGGAAAGGGCAAGGCCGACGCGGAGGGCGGGGGTTGGTTGTTTCATGGGTTACAGCTCCTTTTTGGTAGATAAGAACCTGTATTCATAGCCGGATGATGCAGGCAGGGCAAGGGTTTTTTCTGCCCTGCAAGGCAAAAAACCGCCGGAATACTTGGTGTATTACAAGGTTTTTTAACGCAGCAGGACAGAAAAAGACTTGGCCTGACTGCGTCAGACGGTTATGAATGCAGGTTCTGAATCTATTATACCACAAAATGGGAAAATGCAGTTAAAAAGAGAGGGGATTTTGCGGTAGACAGAAAAAAGCCCCCCGCCTTGTGGAGAACAGGCGGGGGGCTTGCAGCCCTTTTGGGGCTGTGTTCCTCTTGGGAAGGTCAGTCAGTTATGACTTATTTCTTCAGGGAAACAGCGGCGGCGGAGACCAGAGCAACGGCGGCCAGAGCGGTGGCGATGCCAACGACATCGTTAGCGCCGGTGTCGGGGTTCTCGGAGCCAGGGGTGGTAGCGGCAACGCTCAGCTTCTTGTCGGAGAAGACATAGGAGCCCAGGGTGCGGGTCTTGAGAACGAAGGCGCCGTCATCATCGGACCACTTGGCGTTGACAGCGGTGAGCTGACCATTCTTGATGGCGTAAACATAGGTGCCCTCTTCCTTGTAGAAGTAGACAGTGGCGGTGCTGTTGAAGGTGGGCTCGCCGGGGAAGTTCAGGAAGGTGATATCGGCGTCATTGTCGGCATACTTCTTGAGGATGTCGGTGTCAGCGTCAAGATCGTTGTAGAGATACAGCTTGTCGCCGTCGTAGACGCGAACAGAAACGGTGGTGTCACCATCCGCAGCGTCAAACTCCAGGGTACCGTAAGCATTGCCGCCAGCATCCTTGTCAACCTCGTACAGGATGGAATCGTCATCGAGGTTGGTGGGAGTGGTAGCCTCATCGTTGTCGTTCAGCAGGATAGAAGTCTTGTCCAGGGTGTAACCAACATCGCCATAAACCCGGACATCAATGTCAGCGGGCTTAGCGGTCTTGCCGACCTTCTTGCCCTTCAGGGTGAAGGTAACATCAAGAGCCTTAGCCTTGGTGCTGGTGTAGTCCTGCTTCAGCTTGATGTCAATACGGTCGTTGGCATCGTTGAATTTGATGGACTCAACCAGGTTCTTACCATCGGTGTACTTAACGTTGCTGAGGCTGTAGTTGGTGCTGTTGATGTTCTTGACAGCGATCATGCCATCGCCCTCAACCTTGTCGGCAGCGAGGACATACCGGTTTGCATTTTCACCGGTTGCAGCGTTGACAATACCGGAATCGTTGATCTTGATGGTAGAGCCGGGGATCCACCGCTTGGGAGTGTTGGCAACATCGCCACCACCAACGGGGTTGTTGACGTCGGCAGCCATCGCAATGGTGGCCAGCATCATGACAGCCAGCACAAGTGCGAGTACCTTTTTCATGTGTGTTTTCCTCCATTAAAATTTTAATCTTCGAGGCCCGGGCTCTCCACTTCCCTGGCCCTGTGATTATTCTATTACAACTTGTAACAAATTGCAAGCCAAAAATTACGATGTTGTAATAAATTAGAATCTCGCCCTGCAAAGTTGGGTGTTTTTACGAATTTTTAAGAAAATTAGTTGGTTTTTACAAATTATAGGGGCTCCGGCAGGGGTTGGCAGGAAGAACAGGGGGCATTTGGGGGTGGTGTGTTCGGGGGTAATTGTAAACAAATTATGAACATTTGTGTGTTATTGCAGGAAATATGCAAAAAGCCGGGGGATGGGGGCGGTAGGGTGAGAGGTGATTTGCCATGAAGAGGCGGAAGCGGCGGGAGGAGCTTTGGGAGGCGGTGGCGGAGGGCTACCGGCGGCTGGCCTTTGGGCCGGTGGGGGACGCGGTAAAGCTGATGATGGCCGAGGAGGGGCAGGGGCTGGACTACAGCCAGCTGGACCTACAGAACGTGGCGGAGCTGAAACGGGGTAAGGGGACGGTGGAGGTAAGGTTTTTTAGCCGTTTGGAGGCGCTGGACCGGCTGGCCCAGCTTACCCGGGAGGAGCCGGAGGAGGAGGACCGCTTTTACGCCGCCCTGCGGGCCGGGGCCAAGCGCTGCTACAGCGGGGCGGCGGCTGGGACGGCCGGGGCAGAGGCCGAAGGGGCGGTTGCTGCGGCCGGGGCGGGGGCCGATGGGGTAGCCAAGGAACGGGACGGGCCGGAGAGGCCGGGGGAGGACAGCGGGTATGGGGAGTAGGGGGCGCGGGGGGATGGTGTTTTCCCCCCGGCAGCTGGAGCTGCTGACCTGGTGGACGGGGGAGAGCCCCCACCGGGGGCGGGACGGCATCCTTTGCTACGGGGCGGTGCGCAGCGGCAAGACCTTTTGCATGGGGCTTTCCTTTGCGGCCTGGGCCATGGCGGCATGGGACGGGATGGAGCTGGCCATCTGCGGCAAGACACGGGGCGGGGTAGAGCGGAACATCCTGGCGCCGCTGCTGCCACGGCTGGAGGGGCTGGGGTTCCGGTGCCAGCACCAAAAAAGCCGGGGTGTGGTGGAGATTTGGCGGGGGCGGCGGCGCAACCGCTTTTGGCTGTTTGGTGGCAAGGACGAGGGGGCGGGGGCGCTAATCCAGGGGATGACGCTGGCGGGGGTGCTGCTGGACGAGGCGGCGCTGATGCCCCGTTCCTTTGTGGAGCAGGCGCTGGCACGGTGCAGCGTGGAGGGGAGCCGTTTCTGGTTCAACTGCAACCCGGAGCACCCGGGGCACTGGCTTTACCGGGAGTGGGTGCTTAAGGCGGAGGAAAAGAACGCCTTGGTGCTGCACTTTTTGATGGAGGACAACCCCACCCTTTCGCCGGAGATGCTGGCGCGATACCGGCGGCTGTACAGCGGGTCTTTTTACCGGCGGTACATCCTGGGGGAATGGACGGCGCCGGCGGGGGCGGTGTATCCCTTCTTCTCGCTGCGGGAGCACACGGTGGCGGAGCTGCCCCAGGGGCTGGGGGACTGGCACATCTCCTGCGATTACGGGACGGTTAATCCTTGCTCCATGGGGCTATGGGGGCGGAGGGGGGAGGTATGGTACCGGGTAGCGGAGTACTACCACGACAGCCGCCGGACGGGGGTACAGCACACTGACGAGGAATACTGCGCGGCGCTGGAGCGGCTGGCGGGGGGGCGGGCGATCCGGGGGGTGGTGGTAGATCCTTCGGCGGCGAGTTTTTTGGCGGCGATACGGCGGCGGGGGATATACCGGGCCATTCCGGCGGTAAACCGGGTTGCGGACGGGATACGGCGGGTTAGCGGGGAGCTGCGGGCGGGGCGGCTGATGATCCAGGCCGGGTGCCGGGACACGATACGGGAGTTTGGGGAGTACCGGTGGGCGGAGGGGAAGGACCGGGACCAGCCGGTGAAGGAGCATGACCACGCTATGGATGACATTCGGTACTTTGTAAGCACGATTGTTTGCCGGGAAGAGGGGCCGGCGGTGGGGGCGGTTACGGTAAGGCGTCTGGCGGGGTAGGGCAGCACCTTTCCGCAGAGGCCCGCAGGGCGCTAAAAGTTTCGGTCAAGCCTTTTCAAAGGCTTGCGGGTCCAGGGCAGAGCCCTGGGCGCCCGCCGCAGCGGGCGAAATGCCCCAGGACGGCTAACAACAGCAGGGCTTGTGCCGAGGGGAACGGCCCCTGCGGGGGCCGACCTCTCCGTCGCCTGCGGGCATCCCTTCGGGAACGTGCCCTACGGGCAACCTCCCCTTTCAGGGGAGGCACGGC
>JAAWGY010000165.1 GCA_022795575.1 Angelakisella sp.
CCAACCGCCGTAGGCGGCTCTTAGGCCGTGCCTCCCCTGAAAGGGGAGGTTGCCCGTAGGGCACGTTCCCGAAGGGATGCCCGCAGGCGACGGAGAGGTTCCCCCGCAGGGCCGCTCCCCCGTAGGAGCGCTCCCTCGCAGGCCCCGCCGTTCCGATAGCCGCCCCGGGGCCTTTCGCTCCCTGCGGGGAGCGACCAGGGCGCTGCCCTGGACCTGCAAGCCTTTGAAAAGGCTTGACCGAAACTTTTATTGCCCTGCGGGCCTTGGGGGACAGCGGCTGCTACACCCGGTAGTAGTCTGCCGCGCCCTTAAACAAGGGCATATATTTTTCCCCAGGCACGTTGCGGTACAGGTCCTCCCCGCTCCGCTCGCTATGCCCCATCTTGCCCAACACCCGCCCGTCCGGGCTGGTGATCCCTTCAATGGCAAACACCGACCCGTTGGGGTTATACCGCACATCCATCGTAGGCGCCCCCGTCAGGTCCACATACTGGGTGGCCACCTGCCCGTTCCCGGCCAGCGCCAACGCCGCCGCCTCCGGACAGACAAACCGCCCCTCCCCGTGGGATACCGCTATCGTGTAAACCTCCCCCGGCGTCATCCGGCTGAACCACGGGCTCTTGCTGCTGGAAACCCGTGTCCGCACCAGCATCGACTGGTGCCGCCCAATGACGTTGTAGGTAAGGGTGGGGCTCTCCGCCGTGGTCTCCACAATGTCCCCGTAGGGCACCAGCCCCAGCTTGATCAGCGCCTGGAACCCGTTGCAGATGCCGCACATCAGCCCGTCCCGCTGCCCCAGCAGCCGCCGGACCTCCTCCTTGATGGCCGGGTTGCGGAAAAACGCGGTGATAAACTTCCCCGAACCGTCCGGCTCGTCCCCCCCGGAAAATCCCCCCGGGATAACGATCAGCTGGCTTTCCCGGATGGCCTCCGCCATGGCTGCGGCGGAATCCGCCACATCCTGGCCGGTGAGGTTTTTCACCACCAGGATGTCGGCCCCAATCCCCGCCCGCTCCAGCGCCCGGGCGGTGTCGTACTCGCAGTTGGTGCCGGGGAACACCGGAATCAGCGCCTTGGGCCGGGCAATCCCCACCTTGGGGGCGGCCCGCTTGCCGGTCATCTCGTAGGTGAAGGTCTCCATGGGGGCCTTCTGGCTCTGTACCGTGGTGTGGTAGGGGAAGACCTGCTCCAGCCGCCCCTCGTAGACCTCCTCCAGCGGCACAAGGTCCACCGCCTCCCCTTGGGCGGCAAAGGTGTATTCGGCGGTAACGGTGCCCAGGGGCCAGGCGTTCTCCGGCATCTCCGCCCCCTCCGCCAGCTCCAGGATAAAGCCGCCGTAGGCGTAGCAGAACAGCCGCCCGGGGGCAAAGCCCTCATCCAGCCGGAAGCCCAAACGGTTGCCCAGGCAGGACTTAAAGAGCTGCTCCGCCATGCCGCCGTAGCCGGGTGTGCTGGCAGAGAGCACCTTGCCGGAGGCGATCAGCTCCTCCACCTGCCGGAAGAGGGCCAGCAGGCTCTTTGCCTCGGGCAGCAGGCTGCCCTCCTTGGCGTTTTTGGGGGCCAGCCAAACCACACGGCTCCCGGCCTGCTTGAACTCCGGGCTGATGACGTTGCCCGCCTTGCCCCAGCTGACGGCAAAGGACACCAGGGTGGGGGGGACGTCCAGCTCCTCGAAGCTGCCGGACATGGAGTCCTTGCCCCCAATGGCGGCCACCCCCAGCTCGGTTTGGGCCTGGAGGGCCCCCAGCAGCGCCGCCAGCGGCTTGCCCCACCGCTTGGGGTCGCTGCCCAGCCGCTCAAAGTATTCCTGGAAGGTAAGGTAGGCGTGGTCCTTGGAAAAGCCGGAGGCCACCAGCTTGCAGAGGCTTTCCACCACCGCCAGGTAGGCCCCCTGGTAGGGGCTCTGGCTCATCACCACCGGGTTATACCCCCAAGCCATGCCGGAGCAGGTGGTGGTATTGCCCCGGAGCACCGGCAGCTTTGCCGCCATAGCCTGCACCGGTGTCAGCTGCCGGATCCCGCCAAAGGGCATCACCACCGTAGCCGCCCCGATGGTGGAATCGAACCACTCGCTCATCCCTTTTTTGCTGCACACGTTCAGGTCCCCCACCACCGCCCGGAGCTTTTCCTCTATGGTGCCGGTGTGGGTACGGGGGGCGACGCGGGTTTTCTCCACCGCGGCGGTGGTGTGCTTTTCCGCCCCGTTGGAGCCAAGGAACTCCCGGGAAAGGTCCACGATCCGCTTCCCCTTCCAGTCCATGGTAAGGCGGGGCTCCGCTGTCACCACCGCCACCCGGGTGGCCTCCAGGTTCTCCCGGTGGGCCATGGCGATGAAGGCGTCTGCGTCCTCCGGGGCCAGCACCACCGCCATCCGCTCCTGGCTCTCGCTGATGGCAAGCTCGGTGCCGTCCAGCCCCTCGTACTTTTTGGTGACGGCGTCCAGGTCGATGGCAAGGCCGTCGGCCAGCTCCCCGATGGCCACCGAAACCCCGCCCGCCCCAAAGTCGTTGCACCGCTTGATGAGGGCGGTGGCGGCGGGGTCGCGGAACAGCCGCTGGAGCTTGCGCTCCTCCGGGGCGTTGCCCTTCTGCACCTCCGCCCCGCAGGTGGTTAGGCTCTCTTTGTTGTGGCTCTTGGAGGAGCCGGTGGCGCCGCCGCAGCCGTCACGGCCGGTGCGGCCCCCCAGCAGCACGATGATGTCCCCGGGGGCGGGCACCTCCCGGCGGACGTTCTTTGCCGGGGCAGCCCCCACCACCGCCCCGATCTCCATCCGCTTGGCGGCGTAGCCGGGGTGGTAAAGCTCATCCACAATGCCGGTGGCAAGGCCAATCTGGTCCCCATAGGAGCTGTAGCCGTGGGTGGCGGTGGTGGTCAGCTTGCGCTGGGGGAGCTTGCCGGGGATGGTCTGGGATACCGGCACAGTGGGGTCCGCCGCCCCCGTTACCCGCATGGCCTGGTAGACGTAGCTGCGGCCGGAAAGGGGGTCCCGGATGGCCCCGCCGATGCAGGTGGCCGCCCCGCCGTAGGGCTCAATCTCGGTGGGGTGGTTGTGGGTCTCGTTTTTGAACATCAGCAGCCAGTCCTGGAGCTCCCCGTCCACATCCACCGGGATACGCACCGAGCAGGCGTTGATCTCCTCCGATTCGTCCAGGTTCCGGAGGACGCCGGTCTTCTTCAGGTACTTGGCCCCCATGGTGGCAAGGTCCATAAGGCAGACCGGCTTGTCCCGGTCCCCGTAGACCTCCCGGCGCATGGCCAGGTAGTCCTGGTAGGCGGCGGCCACCGCCGGGTCGTCGATCTCCACCTTGTCCAGGATGGTGCCGAAGGTGGTGTGGCGGCAGTGGTCGCTCCAGTAGGTGTCGATCATCCGGATCTCGGTAAGGGTGGGGTCCCGCTTTTCCTGCCGGGCAAAGTAGTCCTGGCAAAAGGCGATGTCGTCCAGGTCCATGGCAAGGCCGTACTTCTTGATGAAATCCGCCAGCCCTCCCCGGTCCAGCCCCAAAAAGCCCGTTAGGGTGGGGACGCTGTCCGGGTGCTCCACCGAAAGGGCCAGTGTCTCCGGCATCCTTAGGTCCGCCTCCCGGCACTCCACCGGGTTGATGACGTATTTCTTCACCGCCGCCAGCTCCTCGGGGGTCAGCGTCCCCTCCAGCAGGTAGATCTTGGCGGTTTTAACGGTGGGGCGCTCCCCCTGGGAGACAATCTGGATACACTGGGCGCAGGAATCGGCCCGCTGGTCAAACTGCCCCGGCAGCGGCTCCACCCCAAAGGTGTAGGCCGCCTCCGGCAGCGCCTCCCGGCAGTCGTCCAGCTGGGGCTCCGAAAAAACGGTGCTGCGGCAGGCGTCAAAGAGGGCCTGGTCGATGCCCTCCACGTCGTAGCGGTTCAGCAGCCGCAGCCCGGTAATGCCCCCAATGTTCAGGAGGCCGCGCAGGTCCCGCAGCAGCCGGGCGCTCTCCTCGGCATAGGCGGGCTTTTTCTCTACATAGATGCGAAAGATAGCCATGTTGATCCTTCCTCCTTACAGCGTGTCGGTTTTGTCCAGGGTGGTCAAAAGGGCCAGCTCCTCCCACCGGGGGGGAACGCCCTGCTCCTCCAGGCAGGCGGTAAGGTTGGTGACAGTGTCCCCTGCCCCGCCCTTTTTCCAAACGGTGTCGCACTCCTCGCAGACACAAAGAGCCTCCCCGGTTTTCTTCACCACCGCCCGGTGGATGGGGCCCTGGCCGCAGAGGGGGCAGGCCTTTTTGGGGGGCAGGGCGGCAAGGGCGCGGCTGCCGATATCCCCGCGGAGCTGGACACCCTCCCACCGGATGCCCCGGGCGGCGGCGTAGGCCCGGCGGATGGCCTCCTGGAGGGTCTCCCCGGTGGCGGTGACGCCCAACACCCGGCCCCCGGCGGTGACAAAGCCCCCGTTCTCCCCGGCGGCGGTGCCGGCGTGGAAGACCTGGGCCTCCGCCTCCGGGCTGGCGGGCTGGCCTTTTTCATCCAGGCCGGTGATGGCCTTGCCCTTCTGGTAGCTGCCGGGGTAGCCGCCGCTGGCCAGGACGACGCAGCAGGCGCAGCCGGGGCGGACGCCCATCTCCACCTCCCGGAGGCGGCCCTCCGCGGTGGCCAGCATAATCTCCAGCAGGTCCCCGGAGAGGAGGGGGAGCACCACCTGGGTTTCCGGGTCGCCAAAGCGGCAATTATACTCGATGACCTTGGGGCCCTGGGGGGTGAGCATCAGGCCAAAGTAGAGGCAGCCCCGGAAGGTGCGGCCCTCCAAATTCATGGCGGTGACGGTGGGGCGGAGGATCTTCTCCATACACTGGGCGGCGATGGCGGGGGTATAGCAGGGATTGGGGGCGATGGTGCCCATTCCGCCGGTATTGAGGCCCTTGTCCCCATCCAGGGCCCGCTTGTGGTCCATGCTGGAGGCCATGGGGAGGATGGTTTCGCCATCGGTAAAGCAGAGGACCGAGACCTCCGGGCCGGTGAGGAATTCCTCGACGACGATTTCGCTGCCGCTTTCGCCGAAGATCTTTTCCTCCATCATAGAGCGGACGGCGTTTTCTGCTTCCTGGCGGGTATGGCAGATGAGGACTCCTTTGCCCAGGGCCAGGCCGCTGGCCTTGACCACGACGGGGAGGGGGGCTTGGGCCACACAGGCCAGGGCGGCGGCGGGGTCATGGAACACCTGGTAATCCGCGGTGGGGATGCCGTACCTTTTCATCAGGTCCTTGGCGAAGGCTTTGCTGCCCTCGATGGCGGCGGCGGCGGCGTCCGGGCCAAAGGCGGGGATGCCTGCTTCCCGGAGTTTATCCACAGCGCCCAGCACCAGGGGGTCGTCGGGGGCCACCACCACAAGGTCGGCCTCGTATTCCTTGGCTGCTGCAACGATGGCCTCCACATCGTTGGCGCTGCCGGGGATACAGACGGCATCCTGGGCGATACCGGCGTTGCCGGGCATAGCAAACAGCTGGGTGGCCCTGGGGCTTTCCTTCAGCTTACGGATAATTGCGTGTTCCCGGCCGCCGCCGCCAATGACCAATACTCTCATGGGATTCTCTCCTATACTTATGTTTTATTGCTTTTTCCGTCTTAGCGCAAAGCTTGTCCGCAGGAATGCCCGAAGGGCGCTAAAGTTTGGGTCAAGCCTTTTCAAAGGCTTGCAGGTCCAGGGCAGAGCCCTGGTCGCTCCCCGCAGGGAGCGAAACTCCCCAGGGCGCTATCCACTACGTCACAGCCTGACCAAGGAGCATTTCGGCAGGCTCCCAGGCCGCGGTTTTGAACAGCTGCTTTTGGGTGAGGATGGGGGCTATTGCGGTTATGTAGCCTGCTGGCGGGGAAGCGCAAACCGCGGCCGGGGTTAGG
>JAAWGY010000166.1 GCA_022795575.1 Angelakisella sp.
GTCAACCTGGGGAGTTTCGCCCGCTGCGGCGGGCGACCAGGGCCTGCGCGGCCCTGGACCTGCGGCCCGGTAGCCCGGGCGGGCACAACCTGTGGGACAAGCGGCTGCCCCTACCGCGCCCTCCTTGCGAATATTCCGCGGATATGGTATAGTATACTAATGCTACAGACATCAAAGGAAAACGGGGGCGGTTGGAATGGAACAAAAGACGGTAGCCGTGCTCTTTGGCGGTGTTTCCAGCGAGCACGAGGTATCCCGGCTCACCGCCGCGTCGGTGCTGGAAAACATCGACCGGCAGCAGTGGAAGCCGTTGCCGGTGGGCATCACCAGGGAGGGCCGCTGGTTCCTCTGCCACGAGGGCATCGCCCCCGCCGCCATCGCCAACGGCAGCTGGGAGGGGGACCCGGGCCTCCGCCACGCCATCCTCTCCCCCGACCGGGAGCACCACGGCCTGCTGCTCCTTGACGGGGCGGGATGGTGGTGTGTCCGGGTGGACGTCATCTTCCCCGCCCTCCACGGCAAAAACGGCGAGGACGGCGCCGTCCAGGGACTGGCCCAGCTGGCCGGCATCCCCTACGTGGGGTGCGGGATTGCCTCCAGCGCCGTCTGTATGGATAAGGCCCTCACCAAAACAATCCTCACCGCCGCCGGCATCCCCAACGCCGCCTGGTTCCCGGTGGTGCGGGAGGACCGGCAGGACGGCGCCATCGCCGCCGCCGTGGACCAACGGCTGGGCTGGCCCGTCTTTGTCAAGCCCGCCCGGGCCGGCTCCTCGGTGGGGGTGAGCCGGGCGGAGGACGCCGCCGGCCTGTCCGCCGCCCTGGATACCGCCTTCCGGGAAGACGGCAAGGTCATCCTGGAGGAGGCCATCCGGGGGGCGGAGGTGGAGTGCGCCGTCCTGGGCAACCAGGGGGAGATCCTCCCCTCCCCCCAGCTGGGGGAGATCGTCCCCAAGCGGGGGCTGTACGACTACGAGGGCAAGTACCTGGATGGCTCCACCGACCTGTACATCCCCGCCCGCATCCCGAAGGAGCAGACCGAGGCCATCCGCCAGGCGGCGGCAGCGGCCTACCGGGCCCTGGGCTGCGACGGCCTTGCCCGGGTGGACTTCTTCGCCCTGCCGGATGGGGGGTACATCCTCAACGAGGTAAACACCCTGCCGGGCTTTACCAGCATCAGTATGTACCCCAAGCTGATGACCGCCGCCGGCATGAGCTACCCGGAGCTGCTGAACCGTCTGCTGCGGCTGGCCATGGAAAGGGAGGGCTGACCGCCATGGATGAACGGCCCATCGGGGTGTTCGATTCCGGCCTGGGGGGCCTCACCGCCGCCCGGGCGCTGGCGGAGATCCTGCCGGGGGAGGATCTCCTTTACTTCGGTGATACCGGGCGGGTGCCCTACGGCAGCCGGGGGGCGGAGGTGATCCGCCGCTACGCCCGCCAGGACGCCGCCTTTCTGCTGGGGCAGGGGGTAAAGGCGGTGGTCTGCGCCTGCGGTACCGTCAGCTCGGTGGCGGGGGAGGACCTTGCCGCCGGGATGGACTGCCCCTTTATCGAGGTGGTCTCCCCTGCCGCCCGGGCGGCGGTGGGGGCCACCCGGAACCACCGGGTGGGGGTGATCGCCACCGCCGCCACCATCGCCAGCGGCCGGTTCCCGGAGGCCATCCGGTCGCTGGACCCCGAAGCCCAGGTGCTGGCCCGGGCCTGCCCCCTCTTTGTCCCCCTGGTGGAGGGGGGGCACATCGCCCCCGGGGACCCCATCGCCGGGCCGGCGGTGGCCTACTACCTCCGGGAGCTCCGGGACTGGGGGGCGGATACCCTGGTTTTAGGCTGCACCCACTACCCCCTGCTGGCCCCCCTCATCCGGGACTACCTGGGGGAGGCGGTGCGGCTGGTCAGCTCGGGGGAGGAGGCGGCCTTTACCACCCGGGCGCTGCTGGCGGAGCGTGGGCTGCTCTCCTCCCGGACCAAAGGGGGAAGCAGCCGGTACTTTGTCACCGACCCCGGGGGGAGCTTCGCCGCGGTGGCGGAGGTGTTTTTGGGGGAACCGGTAAACCATGTTGCCCCGGTGGAGATCGGGAGTTTGGAGAGGTTGGAGTTACAGGGAAGATGAAAAAAAAGGAAGCGCTGATTAAGATCCGGGGCGTCCAGCGGACCGACGGGGACGACGATGTGGTGGAGCTGCTGACCACCGGCTTTTTTGCCCGCAAGGCGGGGGGCTATCTCATCAGCTATGACGAGAGCAGCGCCACCGGCTTTGAGGGGGCCAAAACCACCCTCCTCTACGAGGGGGACCAGGGCCGGGTGACGCTGACCCGCTCCGGGAGCGTCAACACCCAGCTGATTATCGAAAAGGGGAAGCGGCACCAGTGCAGCTACGACCTGGGGTTTGGCAGTATGATCATCGGGGTAAGCTGCGACCGCATCCAAAGCACCCTTTCGGAGGACGGGGGGGAGATCTCCTTCGGCTACTCTTTGGACCTGAACACCGCCCTCACCAGCGAAAACCAGGTGATGATCGCGGTCTTTCCCCAATAAAAGGAAGTTTAACAAAAGGAGCGTCAAACAATGACCATCAGTGTTGCCATGACCACCCGGGAGCAGATCCGCAGGATGCTCCGGGACGCATTTCTTGCCGCCCAGGCCGCCCAGGAGCTGCCCGAAGGCACCCCGGCGGAGTTTACGGTGGAGGTCCCCGGGGATACCGCCAAGGGGGACTTTGCCACCAACGCCGCTATGGTAAACGCCCGGACCTTCCGGATGGCCCCCCAGAAGCTGGCGGGCATCCTCACCGCCCGGCTGAACGCCGCCGGTACCGATATCCAGCGGTGGGAGGTGGCGGGGCCCGGCTTTATCAACTTCTTTATGAAGCCCCGCTGGTATGTGGCCCAGGTGGAGGAGATCCTGCAAAAGGGGGCGGAATACGGCCGCAGCGGCTACGGCCAGGGGCGCAAGGTGATGGTGGAGTTTGTCTCCGCCAACCCCACCGGCCCCATGCACATGGGCAACGCCAGGGGCGGGGCCATCGGGGACGTGCTGGCGGAGGCCCTCCGCTGGAGCGGCTGCGACGTTACCCGGGAGTTTTACGTCAACGACGCCGGCAACCAGATCGAGAAGTTCGGCAAATCCCTTTCCGCCCGGTACCAGCAGCTCTTTTTGGGGGAGGAGGCGGTGGAATTCCCGGAGGACGGCTACCACGGGGAGGATATCCGGGACCACGCCAAGGCCTACGCCGAGGCCCACGGGGACAGCCTGATGGCCCTGGACGAGGAGGCCCGGAAAAGGGCCCTGGTGGACTACGCCCTGCCCAAGAACATCGCCGCCCTGAAAAACGACCTGCACACCTACCGCATCGACTTTGACGAGTGGTTTTTGGAGAGCCGCCTCCACCCGGACGCCATCCAGGATGTCATCCAAAGGCTGGAGGAAAAGGGGGCCATCTACCGCCAGGACGGGGCGGTGTGGTACCGGGCCACCGCCTTTGGCGGGGAGAAGGACGAGGTGTTGGTGCGGCAGAACGGCATCCCCACCTACTTTGCGGCGGACATCGCCTACCACTACAACAAATTCGCCGTGCGGGGGTACGAGACGGTCATCAACGTCTGGGGGGCGGACCACCACGGCCATGTGGCCCGGCTGAAGGGGGCCATGGACGCCATCGGCCTGGACGGCAGCAAGCTGGACATTGTGCTGATGCAGCTGGTGCGGCTGATGAAGGACGGGGAGCCCTACCGGATGAGCAAACGGAGCGGCCGGTCCATCACCCTGGCCGACCTTATCGAGGAGATCCCCATCGACGCCGCCCGGTACTTCTTCAATATGCGGGAGCCGGCCTCCAGCTTCGACTTTGACCTGGATCTGGCGGTGAAGGAGCAGAGCGACAACCCGGTCTACTATGTCCAGTACGCCCACGCCCGGATTTGCAGCATCCTGAAAAACCTGGCGGCGGAGGGCATCGCCCCCCGGGAGGTGGAGGACTACGAGCTGGAGCTCCTTGCCGCCCCGGAGGAGCGGGAGCTGATCCGGCGGATGGGACAGCTGCCCCAGGAAATCATCGACACCGCCCGGGACTACGACCCCGCCCGGATGACCCGGTACGTCTACGACATCGCCACCCTGTTCCACAAGTTCTACAACACCTGCCGGGTTAAGGGGGAGGAGGACAGCCTCCAGCAGGCGCGGCTGGCCCTCTGCGTGGCCGCCCGCACCGTCATTGCCAACGTGCTGGGGCTGCTGAAGATCTCCGCCCCGGAGGTGATGTAGGGGCCTGTATTCCCGGCCGCAGAACGCCGTTTGGCCGGTTTTTCCCGGGGGTTAAAGCCCCTGCCCCGGCTGTGCGGATAGCTTTTCGCATCCCATACCAACAGGAAAGGACAAAATCATGGACCACCACCGACGACGCTTTTTCTTAGAATACGCCCAGCGGGAGCTTTGCCCCATGGTAGAGGCTGCGGGGGCCAGACCGGTGCTGGCCCTCCCCCTGCCGGAGGGGCTGTTTGGGGAGGACTGGGCCGGGGAGGCGGAGGAGCTGCTCCGCCGGGCCGGGGAGGACTGCCGCCGGACGGGCGGCGGGGTGGAGCTTTGCGCCCAGCTGCCGGCGGGGGGCTTCTTGATGGAGCCCTACGGGGAGCTGCCCTTTGCCCAGGGGGTGGCGCACTACAGCTCCGCCGCCGGCTTTGCCAAAAAGCACGGGGCGGATTCGGTGCTGATCCACCGGGCGGGGAGCCTTTTACAGGGCCGGGCGGGGGTGCTGGGGGCCCGGACGGCGGGGCTGCCGGTGTATGTCACCATGGAAATCGCCGGGGAGGGGGAGGACCTGCTGCGGGGGGGCAGCATCCTTTCCGCCTTTGTGACGCTCCAGGAGTTAGGGATTGGGGCGTTTGGGTTTTACTCGGCGGTGGCGGGGATTCTGCTGGAGCCGCTGGAGATCATCGCGCCCTATCCCCGGGTGCCGGTGCTGGCCATTACCCGGGACCTGACGGGGGGGCTGGCGGAGCCGGAGACACGGGAGCTGTTTGCCTCCCGGGCCAGGGCGCTGGCGGCGCGGGGGGCGGTATGGCAGGGCGCCTGGGGGGCCGGGGCGGAGGCGGAGGCCGCTGTCCGGGCGCTGGCGGAGGCGCCGGGCCGCGCGGTGCCAAGGGTGGATTACCGGGCCAAGGAGGAGATTTGGGCAGCGGGGGAAAAGCAGGTCTTCTACCTGGACGGCAACATCGAGTTTTCCCAGCCGGTGCTTTGCCAGGTGGATATGGCTGACGAGATCATCCAGGCGGAGCGGGAGGGGGAGGAGGTTCTCTGCGTCCAGCTGGAGACGGCGGACGACGGGTACAACGTATCGCTGAACAACGCGCAGCTGACGATGATGCCGGCGGCGTTTTGCGCCGATGACGAGGACGCGCTGGACAGCGGGCTGTTCTTTTACAACGGGCGGGGGATTGTGGACAGCCGGTCGCTGATTCCGGAGGAGCGGCTGAAGGAGATTGCGGCGCGATATGGCGCGGTGGTAGTGTAGGCGGAGAAAGACCGCCTATCGCCCGCCATGTGCCCGCCGGGGCTACCCGGCCGCAGGTCCAGGGCCGCGCAGGCCCTGGTCGCCCGCCGCAGCGGGCGAAACTCCCCAGGTTGACTATGATAACGGCAGGGCTTGTGTTTTTGGCACGAGTCCTGCCGTTCTATTGTAGGCCGTCAGGCCGCGGTTTTGGGCAGCTGCTTTTGGGTGAGGATGGGGGCAATGGCGGTTTTTTGCCCGACTGTCCAGGAAGCGCAAACCGCGGCCGGGGTTAGGGGTAGGGCCTTTCTCCCCAAAACAGCCCGCCGCGCGCCGCAGGCGCTGGAGGCGGGCGCATTTTGGGTCCA
>JAAWGY010000167.1 GCA_022795575.1 Angelakisella sp.
CTAATTCTATTGTACTAAGCATTATTGCTTTTGTCAAGTGACTGGACGAAAAAAAATTAATATTTTTGCTTAGGATTCTATTGACTGTGTTAAACCTATCTGCTATACTTGCAGTATCACAACATACAGATGGGAGCCGTTACTATGGCAATCGGAGAGAGAATCCACTTCTTCCGCAAAAAGAGAGGCATGACGCAGAAGTACCTGGGAATGCTCATGGGATTCCCGGAAAAATCCGCCGATGTCCGTATGGCACAATACGAAACCGGCTCCAGGACACCAAAAGCCGACTTGACCGCTTCGTTGGCCTGCGCCCTGGATGTCTCCCCGCAGGCACTGACTGTGCCGGACATTGACTCCTCCATCGGCCTGATGCACACCCTGTTCACCCTGGAAGACATCTATGGCCTTACCATCAATGAAGCGGAGGGGGAAATCTGTCTGCGTGTTGACCCCTCCAAGGGCAAGGACGCCGCTGAACTTCACAAAATGCTCTGCACCTGGCGGCAGACTGCGGCTATGCTCCAGGCGGGGGAAATCAGCCGGGAGGACTACGACCGCTGGCGGTACAATTACCCCGAATTTGATAACACACAAACATGGATAAAAACTCCTTCCAAGGAACTCAGCGATGCTATTATTAAACGGCTTTCCGACCAGTTGAAAGAATAAGTAAAAACAAAAAGAGCTAACTGATCCAATCAAAATCAGTTAGCTCTTTCTCGATGAATAATGAAAAATGTTGCCAAATCGTTGCCAAAGCGGTTATCAGTGTCCGAAAAAAACTGTATTTATGCGGGTTTACAGACCCTCTGAATCATTCCCATTCAATCGTCCCCGTAGGCTTCGGCGTCAAATCATACAACACCCGGTTCACCCCGGCCACCTCGGTAGTAATCCTCTCGGTAATCCTCCCCAACAGGTCGTAAGGTATCCCAACCACCGTGGCCGTCATAGCATCCACCGTGTTCACCGCCCGCAGAATCACCGGCCAGTCAAAGGTCCGGGCGCCATCCCGCACCCCCACCGACTTAAAGTCCGGTACCACCGTAAAGTACTGCCACACCTCCCTATCAAGGCCGGCGGCGGCAAACTCCTCCCGGAGGATCGCGTCGGATTCCCGCAGCGCCTCCAGCCGGTCCCGGGTGATAGCCCCCAGGCACCGCACCCCCAACCCCGGGCCGGGGAAGGGCTGGCGGTAGACCATGTTGTCCGGCAGGCCCAAAGCTGCACCGCAGGCCCGAACCTCGTCCTTGAAAAGCATCTTCAGCGGCTCTACCAGCGCAAAGTCCAGGTCCTCCGGCAGCCCCCCCACGTTGTGATGGCTCTTTACCGCCTTTACCGTCTTGGTGCCGCTTTCGATGATATCCGGGTAGATGGTCCCCTGGGCCAGATACCGGATGCCGGAAAGCTTTCTGGCCTCCTCCTCAAAGACCCGGATAAACTCTGTCCCGATGATCTTGCGCTTCTGCTCCGGATCGGCTACACCGGCCAGCTTGTCCAGGAAGCGGTCCACCGCATCCACATAGACGAGATTTGCGTCCATCTGGTTCCGGAACACCTCCACCACCTGCTCCGGCTCCCCCTTGCGGAGAAGGCCATGGTTGACATGGACACAGGTCAGTTGCTTACCAATGGCCTTGATGAGCAGCGCCGCCACCACCGAGGAATCCACCCCGCCGGAGAGGGCCAGCAACACCTTCTGGTCCCCCACCTGGCGGCGGATCAGCTCCACTTGGTCGGCGATGAAATTCTCCATATTCCAGTTGGCTTTCGCCTCGCACGTCTCAAAAACAAAGCGGGAAAGGGCAGCCTTACGCTCCTCCTCTTCAGCGGGCCAGGGATGCTTTCCTTTTACCCCTGCCAACAGCACCGGGACTGAACCGTTGTAAACGTGGTCCCCGGCGTCGATCTCCACACCGTCCACCACACAGTTGGGGCCGCCGTTTAGGATGATGCCCCGGACGTTGGGAAGGGCTTTCAGCTCCTCCTCGGTGATGTCGTGGGGGTATATCTCGCTGTACACCCCTAATGCCCGGATTTCCCGGGCCAGGCGGGGGTTTTCTTCGCTGCCAAGGTCGAGGATGAGTATCATGTCCTGTTTCATTGTGGATGCCGCCTCCTTCAAAAAATCTGTTCCTATTTTACTATATCGGCGGGGCTGGTGCAACGGGCAGGAGAAAAAAATTGAGGGGATAGGGGGCGCTGGGGCGTGGGTGGGCCCAAAATGCGCCCGCCAATTGCATCGGCGGGCTGTTTTGGGGAGAAAGCGGCTACTCCTAACCCCGGCCGCGGTTTGCGCTTCCCCGCAGGTGGCTACAAAACCGCCATAGCCCCCATCCTCACCAAAAAGCCGCTGTAAAAAACCGCGGCCTGACGGCCTACAATAAAACGGCAGGGCCTGTGCCAAAAACACAAGCCCTGCTGTTATGATAGCCGTCCTGGGGCGTTTCGCCCGCTGCGGCGGGCGACCAGGGCCTGCGCGGCCCTGGACCTGCGGCCCGGTAGCCCGGGCGGGCACAACCTGTGGGACAAGCTTGCGCTTGATACCCCCAGCCCTCTTTCCACAGGCCTCAGTAAATAAAGACCCCCAGCACCGCCGAAATCGCAATCAGCACCACCGGCGAAAAACGCCCCTTCAGCAAAAACTTAAGCGGCAGCCATATCACCGCTAAAATCACCGCCAGCTTTACCGCCTGCATCTGTAGCGCGCCGCCTGCCCCGGCAGGGCACAGGTACCCCGTCAGCATCTCCACCCCCGTGGCCAGAATCACCCCAACCACACAGGCCTTCAGCCCCCCCAGCACCGTCCGGAAGCACTCGTTCTTTACCAGCGCCGATAACGCCGCCATCACCAGCAGCACCACAAAGAAGGAGGGAGCCACCACCGCAAAGGTCGCCAACACCGCCCCCAAAAAGCCCCCCTGGCTGCTGCCGATATAGGTGGCCAGGTTTACCATAATCGGCCCCGGCGTGCTCTCGCTGATGGCGATGATGCAGCTTAGCGCCTCGTCGTCCATCCACCCGTATCCCATCACCACGTCCCGAATCAAAGGGATGGCCCCATAGGCCCCGCCAAAGGAAAAGCATCCCACCCGTAAAAATCCCAGCAGTAGCTCCAGGTAGATCATTTCCCCTTGCCCCCCTTCTTCTTGGCAGCTTTTTCTGCCTTTTTAGCAGCCTTAGCATCCTTCTTAGCGGCCTTGGCGCCCTTCTTGGCATCCTTCTTTGCCGCCTTGGCCTCCTTTTTGCTCCCCTTGCCGCCCTTGGCCTCCGGAGCCTCGCCGCTCTTCTTCCCGGCCCCGGACTTCTTTGCCCCGCCGGATTTTTTCTTATCCTTTTCTGGATTGGGAGCCTTGCCCTCCTCATCCCCCATAATGCCCCGGGCCCCGTAGACCCCAAGGCTCACCGCCGCTGCCGCCAGCAGCAGTGTGATGGTGGAAAGGTGGATCGACCGCAGCGTCGCCAGCAGCATCAGCAGTGCGGAGCCAAAAAAGATGCCGATGGACAGCGCCCGTTTTTCCATCCGCCAAAGCATACTGAATGCGGCGTCCAGGATAAGGATAGCCACCGCCGCCTGGATCCCCCGGAAGGCGTTGAAGAAGAGCGAAACCCGCAAAATATCGCCAAAAAACAGCGAGATCAGGTAGATAATGACAAAGGCGGGGGTGACAATTCCCAGGGTGCCCGCCACGGCCCCGGCCATCCCCCCCATCTTCCACCCCACATAGGTGGCGCAGTTGATGGCCATGGGACCGGGGGTGGATTCCGCCACCACGGTGACGTCCATCATCTCGTCACTGGTAATCCAGCCCTTTTCCTCAACACAGATGCCGCTGATCAGGGGAATCATGGCGTAACCGCCTCCAAAGGTACATAGCCCGATCCGGAAAAAGGTGGAAAAAAGCTCCCCAAAGCTTCCTTTTTGCTCCATGACGATACCTCCAGGTAAAAGGTTTTTGGGACAGGCCCCATAAAAAATAGGCCCGGGAATCAAAGACTCCGGACCCTCGTATCCGCCATGCGGCGCGGTTGACGCCGGATTCCCGGGATTCGCCCGCGGTTTTTGGACAAAAGCAAAGGGCCCGGGGCCACCATGTGGCTCCGGGCTCTTGCCTAATGGTGGGCGGTAAGGGACTTGAACCCCTGACCCCCTGCACGTCAAGCAGGTGCTCTTCCAGCTGAGCTAACCGCCCATTTACGACCGCCATAAGGGATAGCTTCTATATTATACACGGCCCAAAACAAAAAATCAAGTCCTATTTTTCCTCTTTTGACGATTTTTTCTCCACCGCCACCACAACAAACCGTCCGGCCTCCCCCACATAGCTACAGGTGGAGAGTGTCGCAACCCGGTCCCCCCACGCCGGACGGACTCCGGTGTCGTAGAGGGATCGGGCCAGCACCTCTGTCAGGTAGCCCTCCTGCTCCTCCTGGCTGGAAAAGGAGGGATACTGGTAATAGGGGAAGCTGTCCTCCCCGTCGACCTGGCAATAAAAGGCCCCCATCACCGCAAAGGTCCCCTCCTGCCGGAGGGTATCCAGGGTGATGTCCGGATGCTCCCGGGCGTAATCCGCCGCGGCATAGCCGGGCAGCTCCCCAAACATGGTGCCGTCCTGCATATTGTGGCCGTACAGGATCAGGTGGTTTCCCTCCGGAACACAGCCCTCCCCCAAAAAGATGCTGCCGCTGAGGGCGTCGCTGCCGTCAAAGGCCCTGCGGAGGTACCACTCCGGATCCTCCGGGGTGTACATCACCGGGCAGTCCAGCTTGGTGCCGGGGATAGTGATCCACCCCATCATGTGAGGATTTTGGCGGGAAAGGGGTTCGTATCTGCGCAGGATGCCCTCCTGGGTATAGGGGCCTTCCGCTGGCAGGACAGCCTCTGCCGCTTGGCTCACCTGGAGGGAAAGCTCCCGGTTGGCGGCATCCTCCCGGGTAGACCGGAGCAGGTCGCGGAGGGTCAGCCCACCGGTGACAAGGAAGCCCACTGCGCAAAAAAGGGCGGCAACGTCCATCGGGGTGATCCTCCGGCGCTTCATAACAGAACCCCCTTACCTTTCTGTATCTATTCCTGCCGCTGTTCCTTTACTCCACTGGCACATCCTGCCTGGGGCATACAGGGCACAGGTCCTGGCCCGCCGGTGCAAAGCATCTTGGGCGGCTGGGGATCCAGGCCATCTGCCAAGCTTTGATACAAGGGTAAGGCCCCCTCTTTCGAGGGGGCCTGGCAGGACGCGCCTTTAACCGGTCACGTCTTGGCGGAGATGAAGGGATTTGAACCCTTGCGCCAGTCTCCCGACCTACTCCCTTAGCAGGGGAGCCCCTTCACCACTTGGGTACATCTCCATAGCCTTTATTCACTTGTACCAGGACCTGAGGTGTTTCTTCCGCACCCTCTGCCCAGTGCATCTGCTTTGGCGGAGAGGGTGGGATTCGAACCCACGGCTCTAACGAGTCACTGGTTTTCAAGACCAGCTCCTTAAACCCCTCGGACACCTCTCCACAGCGGATTTCCTCGCCCGAAACGAGGTCAGGATACTTGTACAATGATATCACGATTTTTGCGCGATGTCAAGAGATAGCCTGTCCTTTTGGAGAAACTTTTTTTGGAACGGGCTGGAAGTGCTTTTGGCTTTGAGGGATAGCGACGCTTGGTTTTTGTGCAGGCTGCGGAGCTGACCTGTCCGGTGGGGGAGGGGTGACAGGGGCGGCAGAGGGCGCTACAGGAAAGGAAGCAGCCTGTCCCACAGGTTGTGCCCGCCCGGGCTACCGGGCCGCAGGTCCAGGGCCGCGCAGGCCCTGGTCGCTCCCGCAGGAGCGAAACTCCCCA
>JAAWGY010000168.1 GCA_022795575.1 Angelakisella sp.
ACTTGAAAGCCATCAAGGCTTCCTGCGTTTTTGGGGCTTCGGCAGCTGAAAAAGCTCCTCGCCCAGCTGTATGCCGCCAATTCTGATGATTGCTATAAACAAGGAGAGCCGCCAAAAGAAAACCGCGAAAATTGCGGTGGCACAAAAAAGCGCCCCGGAGACCGATGGTCTCCGGGGCGCCTTTTGCGTTGCGGTATGCCGCGGCTCCTGTCCTTGCCCTGCCGCTGCGCGAATTTTATTTCAGCGCTTCCTCTACCGCCACGGCGCAGGCCACGGTGGCGCCCACCATGGGGTTGTTGCCCATGCCGATCAGGCCCATCATCTCCACGTGGGCGGGAACGGAGGAGGAGCCGGCAAACTGGGCGTCGCCGTGCATCCGGCCCATGGAGTCGGTGAGGCCGTAGGAGGCGGGGCCCGCCGCCATGTTATCGGGGTGCAGGGTGCGGCCGGTGCCGCCGCCGGAGGCCACGGAGAAGTACTTGACGCCGTTCTCGTAGCTCCACTTCTTGTAGGTGCCGGCCACCAGGTGCTGGAAGCGGGTGGGGTTGGTGGAGTTGCCGGTGATGGAAACGTCCACCTTCTCCATCTTCATAATGGCCACGCCCTCCAGGACGTCGTTGGCGCCGTAGCAGCGGACCTTGGCGCGCTCGCCGTCGGAGAACTTCACCTCGCGGACCACCTTCAGGTCACCGGTGGCGAAGTCGTAGTCGGTCTCCACATAGGTAAAGCCGTTGATGCGGGAGATGATGTAGGCGGCGTCCTTGCCCAGGCCGTTGAGGATGATGCGCAGGGGCTCCTTGCGGGACTTATCCGCGTTGCGGGCGATGCCGATGGCGCCCTCGGCGGCGGCAAAGGATTCGTGGCCCGCCAGGAAGCAGAAGCACTTGGTCTCGTCCCGGAGGAGCATGGCCCCCAGGTTGCCGTGGCCCAGGCCCACCTGCCGCTGCTCGGCGACCGAGCCGGGGATGCAGAAGGCCTGGAGGCCCTGGCCGATGACCTCGGCGGCATCGGCGGCCTTGGCGCAGCCCTTCTTCAGGGCCAGGGCGACGCCCAGGGTGTAGGCCCACACGGCGTTTTCAAAGGCGATGGGCTGCACGCCCTTGACGATCTTCTCTACATCGATGCCCTTCTGGGTGCAGAGCTCCCGGGCATCCTCTAAGGTTTTGAAGCCGTTTTCCGCGAGGCAGGCCTCGATCTTCGGCATCCTTCTCTCTTGTCCTTCAAACTTTGCCATCTATGTTGCCTCCTATCCTTATCAAAAATCTGGCCTTATTCCTCACGGGGATCGATGTATTTGGGGGCGTCGGCGAAGCGGCCGTAGGTACCGATGTTCTTCTCAAAGGCGGTCTTGGCATCCACACCGTGGCGGATATCCTCCAGCATCTTGCCCACCTTAACGAACTGGTAGCCGATGACCTCGCTGTTGTTGTCCACAGCCACCTTAAGGATGTAGCCCTCGGCCAGCTCCAGGTAGCGGACGCCCTTGGCGTTGGTGGAGAAGATGGTGCCCACCTGGCTGCGCAGGCCCTTGCCCAGGTCCTCCAGCCCGGCGCCGATGGGGAGGCCCCCCTCGGAGAAGGCGGTCTGGCTGCGGCCGTAAACCAGCTGCTTGAAGATCTCCCGCATGGCAACGTTGATGGCGTCGCAGACCAGGTCGGTGTTCAGGCACTCCAGCAGGGTTTTGCCGGGGAGGATCTCGCCGGCCATGGCGGCGGAGTGGGTCATGCCGGAGCAGCCCAGCGTCTCCACCAGGGCTTCCTCGACGATGCCGTTCTTAACATTCAGGGTCAGCTTGCAGGCGCCCTGCTGGGGGGCGCACCAGCCAATGCCGTGGCTAAGGCCGGAGATGTCCTTGATCTCGTAGGCCTTTACCCACTGCCCCTCCTCGGGAATGGGCGCGGGGCCGTGCTTGGGGCCTTTGGCCAGGGGGCACATCTTCTCTACTTCGTGGGAATAATTCATATCCTTGCTCCTTTCGGTGATGATACAATGCGCCGGGAGGGGGCCCGTGGCCGACCAAACGGTGCGGCCGCCAAAGCCCCGCCGGCTTTGCCGTATCCCATTATAATATCCTGACAAGGATTTATCAAGAGATTCCGCCGGATTTCCGGCAAAACTTCTTTGGAAAAAGGAAAATTTACGCTTTCGCCATACTTTATCGATACTTCCTGTTTGACTTTGCCGGTGCGGGAGGGTACAATAAGAGAGTTAAATTGGGCATTTATGCAGTACGATAGCGTGATACGAGGTGACAGCGCAATGGGATTTCTGGAAAAAATATTCGGCTCCTACTCCGAAAAGGAGCTTAAACGCATCCAGCCAATTGTGGACCGGGTGCTGGCCCTGGAGGAGGAATTCCGGGGGATGGACGATGACCGGCTGCGGGAGATGACCCCCCGGCTGAAAAAGCGGCTGGCGGAGGGGGAGAGCCTGGACGACATCCTGCCGGAGGCCTTCGCCGCCTGCCGGGAGGCCGCCAGCCGGGTGCTGCAGATGCGCCACTTCCCGGTGCAGGTGGTGGGGGGTGTCATCCTCCACCAGGGGCGGATCGCCGAGATGAAGACCGGCGAGGGCAAGACGCTGGTGGCCACCCTCCCCGCCTACCTCAACGCCCTTTCGGGCAAGGGGGTGCATATCGTCACCGTCAACGAGTACCTGGCCCGCCGGGACAGCGAGTGGATGGGCAAGCTGTACCGCTTTTTGGGCCTAACCGTGGGGCTGGTGGTGAGCGGCATGGAGCCGGAGGAAAAGCGGGCCGCCTACGCCGCCGATATCACCTATGGCACCAACAACGAATTCGGCTTTGACTACCTGCGGGACAACATGGTGGTCTACCGCCAGAACCAGGTGCAGCGGGGCTGGAGCTACGCCATTGTGGACGAGGTGGACTCCATCCTCATCGACGAGGCCCGCACCCCCCTGATCATCTCGGGCCAGGGGGATAAATCCACCGAGCTTTACCAGGCGGTGGACCGCTTTGCCAAAACGCTGCGGATGATGAAGGTAAAGGAGGTGGACGAGAAGGAGTCCCAGGACGACATCGAGGCGGACTACATCGTGGACGAGAAGGCCCGCACCGCCACCATCACCCCCCAGGGGGCCAAAAAGGCGGAGGAGTACTTCCACATCGAAAGCCTCAACGACCCGGAGAACCTGACCCTTGCCCACCACATCAACCAGGCCATCAAGGCCCGGGGGGTGATGCAGCGGGACGTGGACTACGTGGTGAAGGACGGCGAGGTCATCATCGTGGACGAGTTCACCGGCCGGCTGATGATCGGCCGGCGGTACAACGAGGGGCTCCACCAGGCCATCGAGGCCAAGGAGGGTGTCCGGGTGGCCCACGAGAGCAAGACGCTGGCCACCATCACCTTCCAAAACTACTTCCGGATGTACAACAAGCTGGCGGGGATGACCGGCACCGCCCAGACCGAGGCGGACGAATTCCGGGAGATCTACCACCTGGACGTGGTGGAGATCCCCACCAACCGCCCCCTGGCCCGGGTGGACTGCCCCGATGTGGTGTACAAGACCGAGCGGGGCAAATTCACCGCCGCCATCCAGCAGATTGTGGAGTGCCACCAGAAGGGCCAGCCCATCCTGGTGGGCACCGTTTCCATCGAAAAATCCGAGCTCCTTTCCGCCATGCTCAAGCGCCAGGGCATCCGCCACGAGGTGCTGAACGCCAAGTACCACGAAAAGGAGGCGGAGATTGTGGCCCAGGCCGGCAAGTACGGCGCCGTCACCATCTCCACCAACATGGCGGGCCGCGGCACCGACATTATGCTGGGGGGCAACGCCGAATACCTTGCCAAGGCGCAGCTGCGCCGGGAGGGGATGAGCGAGGAGGAGATTGGCGAGGCCACCGCCTTTGGGGAGACCAAGGACGAGGCCGTTTTGGCCGCCCGCAGGCGCTTTGGGGAGCTGATGGACCAGTACAAGGCGGAGATTGCCCCGGAGGCGGAGAAGGTCCGGGAGGCGGGGGGGCTCTTTATCCTGGGCACCGAGCGCCACGAGTCCCGGCGCATCGACAACCAGCTGCGGGGCCGGGCGGGCCGCCAGGGGGACCCGGGGGAGACCCGGTTCATCATCTCGCTGGAGGACGACCTGATGCGGCTGTTCGGCGGGGAGCGGGTGCAGAGCCTCATGGACAGCATGGGCGTGGAGGAGGATATGCCCATCGAAAACAAGCTCCTCTCGGGCACCATCGAATCCAGCCAGCGGAAGATCGAGGGGCGCAACTTCCAGATCCGGAAAAACGTGCTGCAATACGACGACGTGATGAACCGCCAGCGGGAGATCATCTACAGCCAGCGGAGCAAGGTGCTGGACGGGGAGGATGTCAGCGAAAGCCTGCGGAGCATGGCGGACCGGCTGGTGGAGGAGACGGTGGACCGCTTCCTCCTGGACGGGGAGATCAAGGACGAGTGGAACCTGGAGGGGCTGCGGGACAGCTTTTTGGGCTGGGTGACGGTGCCGGAGGACCTGCGGTACAGCACCCAGGAGCTGGAGGAGGTCAGCAAGGAGGATATCAAGGAGCTGCTGAAGGGGCGTATCCGGGAGAAGTGCGACGCCCGGGAGAAGGAGTTTGGCCCCCAAATGACCCGGGAGATCGAGCGGATGGTGCTGCTGCGCAACGTGGACCGGAAGTGGATGGACCACATCGACGACATGGAGGCGCTGAAGCAGGGGATCGGGCTGCGGGGGCTTGCCCAGCGGGATCCGGTGGTGGAGTACCGGATGGAGGGCTTCGAGATGTTCGACGCCATGATCAGCTCTATCCGGGAGGATACCATCAAGATGTTCCTGACGGTGAAGGTACGGACCGAGGAGGAGGTAAAGCGGGAGCAGGTGGCGAAGCCGCTGACGGCCAAGGGGGATGGCAGCGAGCAGGCCCAGCCGGTGCGGACGGCGGGGAAGAAGGTAGGGCGCAATGACCCCTGCCCCTGCGGCAGCGGTAAGAAGTACAAGAAGTGCTGCGGGCGGGGGGAGTAGCAGAGCCTGTACCCGAGGGGCCCGAAGGGCGCCAAAAGTTTCGGTCAAGCCTTTTCAAAGGCTTGCAGGTCCAGGGCAGCGCCCTGGTCGCTCCCGCAGGAGCGAAAGGCCCCAGGACGGCGATAACACAGGCGGGGCTTGTGCCAAGGAGGAACGGCCCCTGCGGGGGGAACCCCTCCGTCGACTGCGGTCATCCCTTCGGGAACGTGCCCTGCGGGCAACCTCCCCTTTCAGGGGAGGCACGCCTAAGAGCCGCCTACGGCGGTTGGCCGTGGGGCCGCTTCGCAGCCCTTTTGGGGAACGGTTTGCGGGCGCTGGCTGGTGCTTACCGGTGGAGCGGCCCTGCGGGGGGAACCCCTCCGTCGCCTGCGGGCGACACCTCCCCTTTCAGGGGAGGCCGGCCTAAGAGCCGCCTACGGCGGTTGGCCGTGGGGCCGCTTCGCAGCCCTTTAGAGGAACGGTTTGCGGGGTCTTTGGCTGGTGCTTACCGGTGGAGCGGCCCTGCGGGGGAACCCCTCCGTCGCCTGCGGGCGACACCTCCCCTTTCAGGGGAGGCCGGCCTAAGAGCCGCCTTCGGCGGTTGGCCGTGGGGCCGCTTCGCAGCCCTTTTGGGGAACGGTTTGCAGGGGCTTTGGCTGGTGCTTACCGTTGGCCGTTCCTTTACAGGCCGTAGGCCGCTAAAAGGATATCGCAAAGGTGTTGTGGGGGCAGGGCCTATTTTAGGCTTGCGGTGCTTTTTGTGGGAGCACCAACCAGCGGCCGGGGTTAGGAGTAGCCGCTATCTCCCCAAAACAGCCCGCTGCGCGCCGCAGGCGCTGTAAGCGGGCG
>JAAWGY010000169.1 GCA_022795575.1 Angelakisella sp.
CTTGCAATACACCAAGTATTGCTGCGGTTTTTTGCCTTGCAGGGCGGGAAAATCCCTTGTCCTGCCTGCATCATCCGGTTATGAATACAGGTTCTTACATACAGCACACTGCCCTCCGCTAAGGTCATGGTTTTCCTCCTTCTTTTTTTACAGCAGATAGTTGTTCTCCTGGTTGGCCGGCTGGAGCATCTTCAGCTGGTAGGTGGCAAAGCCCTCCACCACCAGGGGCTCCGCCCGGCAGAGCTCCTCGGCCTCCTCGTAGCTGGCGGCCCGGAGGATGTACATCCCGGCCATCCCGGGGTACTTCTGGAAGGCGCCCCCCAGGGCCAGGCGCCCCTCCTCGTCCAGCCTCTTCAGGTTGTCCACGTGCCGCTCAATCGCCGCCCTGGTGAGCCGGTTGTAGCTTTTGGTTTTTTGGATAAACATCACATACAGCAAATTTTCCACCTGTCCGTCTCCCTTCAAAATTCCGTTTTTGCCTTCGATCTGGCAGGCGGGCCCGCCGCCTGTATTGGTACCGGTGTGGCACCCGGGCCCCTGCTGTCATAGGATAGCCCAGGGCTGTGGGGATGCCCAAGGGCACCCCGGAAAAGGCCCCGCGGCGCAGCCCCTTGGGGCACGCCAGAAAGGAGCAACCCAATGTCAGAGAGAATGAACTACCGGCAGCAGCCTGTCCGCCGGATGCCCCACCCGCCCAAGCCGCAGAACCCTGTCCGCTCCGCCACCGTGGAGCTGGCCAAGGCCGTGCTGGACAGCGAGGGGGCCTTTGACCAGTTTGCGGTGGGGATGACCTACACGCCGTGGCAGCGCTGGGGCGAGACCTACAGCGCCGAGAAGGGGCTGGACCGGGGGACCCTCTTCCCGGTGCTGGATATGCCCTTTGCAGGAAGAAGGTGCTAAAACCATGTGCAGCGAAGAGATGAAGCTTTGGAACGACCTGCGCACCGCCAGCTTCGCCCTTGTGGAGCTCCAGCTCTATCTGGATACCCATGGCTGCGAACCGGCGGCCATGGCCCTGTACCATCAATACCGCACCAAGCGCCAAAACGCGATGGAGGCGCTGAACCTCCAGTACGGGCCGGTGACGCCCTACGATGTCACCAACCCGTCGAAATGGACCTGGACCGACTGTCCTTGGCCCTGGGAAGGGGAGGTATGATCTATGTGGACTTATGAGAGAAGGCTGGAGTACCCGGTCAAGATCTGCAAGCCGGACCCCAACGCGGCCCAGGTCATCATCAGCCAGCTGGGGGGCCCTAACGGGGAGCTGGGGGCCTCCCTGCGGTACCTCAACCAGCGGTACACCATGACCGACCGCAGCGTGGCCGGCTGTCTTACCGACATCGGCACCGAGGAGCTGGCCCATATGGAGATCATTGGGGCCATCCTCCACCAGCTGACCCGGAACCTGACCATGGACCAGATCGAGAAATCCCCCTTTGCCGCCTACTTTGTGGACCACACCACCGGCGTGTGGCCCTCCGCGGCGTCGGGAATGCCCTTTTCCGCCGCCACCTTCCAGTGCACAGGGGACCCCATCGCCGACCTCACCGAGGACATGGCGGCGGAGCAGAAGGCCCGCATCACCTACGACAACATCCTGCGGCTGGTGGACGACCCGGAGGTCCGGGATCCCATCAAATTCCTGCGGGAGCGGGAGATCGTCCACTTCCAGCGCTTTGGCGAGTGCCTGCGCCGGGTGACGGCCTGCCTGGACAGCAAGAACTTTTACGCCTTTAACCCCTCCTTCGACAAGTAGCCGCACCGGCGGCCCCCTGTCCCCCCGAAAGAGCATCCCCCGGCGGGTACCGGGCAGCGGCCCGCCCCGTCCGGGGGAGCCGCGCGGCAGCAAAAAAACCTTCGCCCCTAATCCTTTAGGGACGAAGGTTGCTTTTTTACCCTCCGCGGTACCACCCAACTTGCGCCGGCCGGGCCGGACGCCGCTTTGCAGGCGGTAACGGGCCTGTTCCGCCGGGCCTTCTGTCGGTCCGGAGCTCCGGGGCGGCATCCTGTCTGCCGTGGGCGCGGAAGGCTTTCAGCCGGGGCCTTCCTCTCTAAGGGCGCGGGCAGGAGGTTATTCCCATCGTCGCTTGTTTGCATTGTTCTGGCAGGTCATATTATACTCTGCCGGGCGGCTGGTTGTCAAGCCTCGCATGGGCCGGGCGGGCCCGGGAAGCTGCTCCCTGCCGGGCCCCAGGGCGCCCAGGCAGAGCACCGGCACCCCTCGCCGCCGGGCATAGGCCACCAGCTGCCCGGTGTGTCCCCCAGGCGCCCCGGCAGAAAACCGGCAGACACACAATCCGCACCGGTCCACCATCCACCGCCCCTGCCGCTGGATGCACCCCGGGTAGTACCCCCGGGCCAGAAAGAAACGGCTGTCCGCCTGGGCAAAGATCTCCCGGTAGGCGGCGGCGTCCGCCGCGCTCCAGCCCCAGGTCTGGCCCTCGCAGGGCAGCACCAGAGCCAGGCGGATGCCGGGGCGGCTCCGCCTGGCCCGCAGCACCCCCCGGGCGGCCAGCGTCTCAAACCCCGGCGCGCCCCCGGTGAGGAACCAGGCCGGCCCGTATCCGGCCAGCCGGAGCGCCAGCCGCTCCAGCTCCTCCTCCAGCAGGGGGGCCTCCGCCGGGGAGAGCTTCCGCTGGCCGAAAAAGCAGATGTTCCCCATTTCTATCCCTCCGTTTTCTTGTCTTTTCCCCGATAGCATACCATATAATTTACTAAAAGTAAATAATCATATCTTTTAAGTCAATTATATTTTCGTCTCAATGCTGTTAGCATAATAGGTGCAGACAGGCCGGGGGGAGGAGGGCGCTTGATGGAGACCGAATACCCGGAGCGGTACCGGATCCTGGGACTAAAAATCGCCTACTACCGCAAAAAGGCGGGGTACACCCAGGAGAGCTTTGCCGAAAGGATCGGGAAAAGCCACAATTTCATCGCCCAGGTGGAGGGCACCGGGACCATCAAGGGGGTTTCGCTGGAAACGCTTTTTAAGATCGCGGAGACCTTAAACATCCCTCCCAGCAAGCTTCTGGAGGATGATTAGGCCGGTGGCCTTTGGGGGGCGGGCGCCTGCTGTTTTGATTGCAGGGCAGGCAGCTTTGACGGCTGGGTGGCAGAAAAAAAGGGGGGACAGCCCCCCCTTTTTTTGCGTTTCCCCCTTCGCCGGACAAGCCCTTCCTTTGGGACTATGACGGTAGGCAGGGACCGTTGTGGCGGATACGCGCGGCGTTTTTGCGATGGGAAGAGAAACAGGTGCATACAAAAACAATCCGCCGCCGGGGTTGACAAATTATTTTACATAATGTAGAATAAGCCTCACGGGTTATTCTATCTCATGTAGAACAGGAGGGCGTCAGCCATGCGGATATCCGAATCCGAGGCAAAGATTATGGGCCTGATATGGGAAAAAGGGGGGCCTGTTACCACTGACTGGCTTGCCCAACGGCTGGCCGGGACCGAGTGGAAGGCCACCACCGTTCTCACCTTCCTTTCCCGGCTGGAGAAAAAGGGGTTTCTCACCATCACCCGCCAGGGCCGGCAGAACTTTTACCAGGCGGCCATCAGCCGGGAGGCGTACCAGCGGGAGGAGACCGAAAGCTTTGTCCGCCAGATCCACGGGGGTTCCTACCGCAGCCTTTTTGCGGCGCTCTGCCCCCCCGGCGGGCTTTCGGCCGTGGAGGCGGAGGAGCTCCGCCGCTGGTTTGAGGGCGGCGCGCCGGGAGATGCCGAATAGGCTTTAAGACAGCGAGGCTTCTTCGCGGCCTCTTCCCCAAAGGAGGTAACAAATCATGATATTCCTGGAAGGCTTGTTCCGGCTTGTCCTGCCCCTGACGCTGGCGGGGAGCCTGGCCGCGCTGCTGGTGCTGGGGGCCAAGGCCCTCACCCGGGACCGGCTGGGTCCGGGCTGGAACTACTATATCTGGGCGCTGCCCATGGCCCTTTACGTGCTGCCTGTCCCCCTGTCCCTGGGGTGGATGGAGGCGGCACTCCCCGAGAGGGGCGCGGCAGGGAGCGCCCCAGCCGCGGCAGTGGGAGGAGCCGCCGCCACCGGAGGGGGAGCCGCAACGGCTGCTGCCGCCGCCGGAGCGGCAGGGCCGGCCCCCACCCTATGGGAGCTGCTGCCGGTGCTGGCTTGGGTGTGGCTGCTGGGGATGGTTTTTTCGGCGGCGGTTCGGGCCGCGGAGTGCAGGAGCCTTTGGGACAGCCTGGGGAACTGCGCCCAGCCAGCCCGGCCCGGGGGCCAGGCCCAGAAGCAATTTCAGGCCGCGCTGGCGGAGCTGGGCATTCCGGAGGGGCGGGTGGCGCTGGTGATCTGCCCCGGGGTGGAAAGCCCGATGATTACCGGACTGCGGAAAACGGCGGTGATCCTCCCCCGGGAGGACTACCCCCAGGGGCAGCTGCGGATGATGCTGCGCCACGAGCTGTGCCACTACCGCGGCGGGGACCTCTGGTACAAGGCCGCAGCCATGGCGGTGGGGTGTATCCACTGGTTTAACCCGCTGGTGAAGCTGATGATCCGGGACCTGGACCGCTGCTGCGAGCTGCGTTGTGACCAGCGGGCGGCGGGGGCCATGGAGGCGGGGGAGCGGCAGCTTTACGGCCGGATGCTGCTGGACATCGCCCAGGGGAAGACAGCGCCAGGGGGGACGGCGCTGCCTCTGGCTACCGAAAAAAACGAGCTGAAGCGGCGGCTGACGCTGCTTCGGGAGGGATGGGAGCTTTCGATGGGGACACGGGCGGTATCGCTGGGGCTTGCGCTGGCGGTGGCGGTTACGGGGGTGGTCTGCGCTTCGGCGGTGAACCCGGGGCCGGTTTTTGCGGAGGCGTTCCAGGGGGAGAAAACCCCGGTGAACAGCTCCTCTGCGGGGGAGATCCCGGCCCTGTGGGACGGGGAGGGCGGCACCGGCGCCGGGGACGACGGCGGGAGCGAGCCGCCGGCCCAGCCGCCGCTGCGGATGCAGGCGGTGCTGGCGGACGAGGTGACGGGGCAGCAGGCGCCGCCGGAGAGCAGCGAGGCCCCGGAGACGGCACTGCCGGAGGCTCCGGCAGAGGACGAGTCTTCGGCAAAGGACGAGCCCCCGGTTGAGGATGCACCCCCGGTTGAGGACGAGCCCTTGGCGGGGGCGGATGCTGGGGAGGAGGCTCCTTTGGACACGACAGAGCCGGAGGCTGCTCCGGATGAGGCTGAGCCGGAGCCGGAGCTGACACCGGAGGAGCTGGAGGAGGAAACCCGGCGCAGGGAAGAGGAACGGCGGGCGCAATTTACCTACGAGCCCACCGAGGAGGAGCTGGAGAGCTTTTCTTGGGATGGGGGGCTGCTTTGGCCGGTGGACGGGGGGACGATCAGCTGCGGCTACGGGTGGTACTACGGGCACACGGGGGTTGATATCCGGGCCGATGCGGGGACCGAGGTTTACGCGGCGGCGGATGGGTTGGTGCTCTATGCCAGTAACTACTCCATTTGGCCTTACGGCAAGCGGGTGGATATTTACCACGGCGACGGGGTTGTGACGCGGTATGCCCATTGCAGCAGTGTTTTGGTGACGGCTGGGGACGAGGTGCGGCAGGGGGATCTGATCGGGCTGGTGGGGCGTACCGGGAATGCCAGCGGCAACCACTGCCACTTTGAAGTGCGGATGGACGGCGACGACCGAAACCCGGAGGATTACTGGGTGAAGTAGCGCTTTTGGGGCGGGGGACCTATCGGGAAGAGAACCGCCTGTCCCACAGGTTGTGCCCGCCGGGGCTACCCGGCCGCAGGTCCAGGGCCGCGCAGGCCCTGGTCGCTCCCGCAGGAGCGAAATGCCCCAGGACGG
>JAAWGY010000170.1 GCA_022795575.1 Angelakisella sp.
ACCCAGTGGACGCCGTCGTCGCTTTCCGCGTACCCCAGGGAGGTGATGCGGGTGGGCATGGGGCGGTAGTCCCGCTTGGCCCGCTCCGCCCGGGGGGTGGAGGTGGATTCCTCGTCCTTGGAGCAGAAGGTGTAGTAGCAGCGGTACTTTTTGTACTTGGGGTCGTAGATGACGTTGGGGTAGGCGTTATCGTACCGGGCCTCCCAGGGCAGCGAGGGGGTGCTGAAGAAATCCTCGTGGAACAGGGGGTTGTTGGCGGTGTCCTTTTCCGCGGCGGCCAGCATTAGGCGTACATTGTCCATCCCCTGGGGCTGGAGGCAGCTGCGGTCTAAAAAAAGATATTTGTTCATGTCCTTCGCTTCCTTTGTTTTCTTTGAGAAGCTGAACCAATCGCCGCCCTGTGCGGCTTGGCGATTGGTTCAGCCTATGAATGTGTCCGGATGGCCGGGGCAAAAGCCCTCAGCCCTCCTTTGCGTAAAGGTGGCAAGCCACCAGGTGCTCCCCGTCCTTGTAGCGGGTGAGGACGGGATCCACCTGCTTGCATTTTTCGGTGCAGTGGGGGCAGCGGGGATGGAGGGCGCAGCCGGTGGGCTTGCGGATGGGGCTGGGCACCTCCCCCGGCAGGACGATGCGCTTCTTTTCCTGGTGGATTTGGGGCACGGGGATGGCGGAAAGAAGGGCCCGGGTGTAGGGGTGGAGGGGCTCGTCGTAGAGGGCGCGGGAATCGGCGATCTCCACGATCTTGCCCAGGTACATCACCACGATGCGGTTGGACATATACTGCACCACCGAAAGGTCGTGGGCGATAAACAGGTAGGTGAGCCCCAGGTCCTTCTGGATCTTCTTCATCAGGTTGAGCACCTGGGCCTGGATGGAGACGTCCAGGGCGGAAACCGGCTCGTCGCAGATCAGCACCTCCGGCCGGACCTCCAGGGCCCGGGCGATGCAGAGCCGCTGGCGCTGGCCGCCGGAAAACTCGTGGGGGTAGCGCAGGAGGTAGTCGGGCTGGATGTTTACCATCCGCAGCACGTCCTCCATAATCTTCTCCCGCTCCTCCTTGGTGTTGATCCCGTGGACCTTCAGGGGCTCCTCAAAGGCGGTGTAGATCTTCTTTAAGGGGTTCAGGGCGGAGTAGGGGTCCTGGAACACCATCTGGACCTTTTTGCGGAACTGGAACAGCTCCTGGCTGGTAAATTTTGTGATGTCCTTAAACTGTCCCTCGTAGTTAAAGAGCACCTGGCCCCCGGTGGGGGTGTTGAGCATCATAATGGTTTTGCCCAGGGTGGATTTGCCGCAGCCGGATTCCCCCACAATGCCCAGTGTCTCCCCCTTGTAGATATCCAGGCTGACATCGTCCACCGCTTTGACATGGCCTGTGGTCCTCCGCATCATCCCCTTCCGGATGGGGAACCACATCTGCAAATTCTTGATCTGGAAAATCAATTCTTTATTTGCCATATCAGTCCACCTCCTGGAAGGAATCAAATTTCAGACAGCGGACATAGTGTCCCGGGGACACCTCAAAGCGGGGGATGTCCTTCTCCTTGCACCGCTCCTGGCAGAAGGGGCAGCGGCCGGCAAACTCGCACCCCGGCCCCAGCTCCGCCGGGTTGGGGGTGATGCCCGGGATGGTGCCCAGCTCCTGGCCCTCCGCCAGCCCCAGCACCGGCACCGACCGCAGCAGCGCCTGGGTGTAGGGGTGGGAGGGGTTCTCGAAGATATCCTCCAGGGAGCCAAACTCCATGACGCGGCCCATGTACATCACGCAGACCTCGTCCGCCATCTCCGCCACCAGCCCCATGTTGTGGGTGATCAGGATGATGGACTTGTGGTCGTTGACCTGCAGCGACTTCATCAGCTCCATGATTTGGGCCTGGATGGTCACGTCCAGGGCGGTGGTGGGCTCGTCGGCGATGATGATGTCCGGGTTGCAGATCATGGCGATGGCGATGACCACCCGCTGCTTCATCCCGCCGGAAAACTGGTGGGGATAATCGCTGATGCGGCTTTCCGGGTCCGGGATGCCCAGCTTGCGGAACATATCCAGCACCCGCTGCCGGGCCTCCGCCTTGCTCATGCCGGTGTGCTGGATCAGCCCCTCCGCCACCTGGTCCCCCACCTTGTAAACCGGGTTCAGGGAGCTCATGGGGTCCTGGAACACCATGCCAATCTCCGCCCCGCGCAGCTTGCGCATCTCCACGCCAAAGGGCTCCATCTGGTCCAGGCGGTACTCCTTGCCGTCCTTGGCGGAGCGGTAGAGCACCTGGTCGGCGGTGACTTTGGCGTTTTTGGGCATCAGCTTGACGATGGAGTGGACGGTTACGCTTTTGCCGCAGCCGGATTCCCCCACCACCGCCAGGGTGGTGCCCCGGCGCAGGCGCAGCGAGACGTTTTTCACGATGCGGACTTCCTTCCGGTCGGAGATAAAGCTGGTGGACAGGTTTTTAACATCCAATACATAATCCATATTTTTCATGACGCCCTCCTTACTGTTGTTTCGGATCGAGGACATCCCGCAAGCCGTCACCGAAGAAGTTGATAGCCAGCACAAAGATGGAGATCACCCCGCCGGGCACCGCCCAAAGCCACCAGTAGTTGGAAACCACCTCTACGCTTTTGGCGGCGTTTAGGATGTTGCCCCAGGTGGGCACCGACGAGGGAACGCCCACCCCCAAAAAGCTCAGGCTTGCCTCCGAAAGGATGAAGCCCGCCACGTTGACGGTGGCAGACACGATAACGGGGGAAAGGACATTGGGCAGGATCTGCTTAAACATAATGGCGGATTTGGACATCCCGAAGGCCTCGCAGACCTGTACATAGGTCTCCTCCCGCAGGGCCAAAAACTCGTTGCGCACCATCCGGAAGGTGGTCATCCAGCCGGTGACGGAAAACACCAGCACCAGGTTGCCCACCCCCTGGCCCAGGATAGACACCAGGATCATGATCAGGATCATCTCCGGGAAGGTCTGGAAGATCTCGGACAGGCGCACCAGCACCATATCCACCTTGCCGCCGAAGTAGCCGGCCAGGGAGCCCAAAACCATCCCCACCAGGGAGCCCATCAGCGCCCCCATCACGCTGACAAAGACGGATACCCGCCCGCCGTACAGCACCCGGGCAAAGACATCCCGGCCCAGGTTATCGGTGCCCAGGATATGCTCCAGGAAGGGCGGCGTGTTCTTTTCCCCCAGGCTGATCTTGTTGGGGTCGTAGCTGGTAAGCAGCGGCGCGAAGACGGCGGTAAAGACGATCACCACCACCACCACCAGCCCGATCATGGCCAGGCGGTTGTTGACAAATTTGCGGATATTTTTGCGCATCAGGCTGGAGGCGTGCTTTTTGTTGGCTTGCTGAAACACCGATGCCTGAGAACTCATGTTAGCCCCTCCTTCCTTACTCGCCCAGCCGCACTCTGGGGTCCAGTGCCGCTGTCAGCACATCTACCAAAAAGCTGGCTGTTAGGATGGCCACCGCCACCATCAGCGTCGTCACCATAATCACCGGATAGTCGCCGGAAACCACCGACTGGGTGATGATGGAGCCGATGCCCGGCCAGCCGAACACCGATTCGATGACCACCGAGCCGCCGATAAGCATCGGCAGGCGGAAGCACAGAATGACAAGCACCGGCCGCATGGCGTTGCGGAAGCCGTGCTTGATGTAGACCTTCCACTCCGGGATGCCCTTGGAGCGGGCGGTTTTGATGTAATCGCTGTTCAGCACCCCCAGCATGGTGTTGCGGGAGTAGCGCATCAAAACAGCGCACATGGCCACCGTCATGGTCATCACCGGCAGCACCAGGTGGACGATGGCGTCCCCCAGGCCGCTGGCCCCGGGGGAGGTGCGCCCGTTCACCGGCAGCCACCCCAGCTTGATGGCAAAGAGCTGCACAACGCAGATGCCAAAGAAGAACTGGGGGATCGACTGGCCCAGCACCGCGAAGATCCGGCCCAGGTAGTCGATGATACCATTCTGCCGGATGGCGGATAGGATGCCGATGCCGATGCCGATGATGGAGGACAGGACCAGGGCGATCAGGGCCAGCTCAAAGGTGGCCGGGAGCCGTGTGCGCACAATGCTGGCAATGGAGCTGCCGTTGACGATGCTGTAGCCGAAGTTGCCGGCCAGCAGGTCCTTTATCCAGTTGAAGTAGCGGACCACAAAGGGGTCGTTCAGCCCCAGCTGCTCCCGGAGGGCCTCCTGGTTTTCGACGCTGGCCGCCATATCCGGCGTAAGCATATAGCTGATGGGGTCCACGTCCATCAGCTGTAGCCCGCCAAAGACGATAAAGCTGATCAGCAGCAGCATGGGGATCATTTGTAACAGCTTTTTCCCAATAAATCTCAGCAATTCTTTCCACTCCTTCCCTAAGAGCCTGTTTGATATCTCCGCAGGCGCGGTCCCGGAAGGTCCCTCCAGGGGCTGCAAAAGGGCGTGAGGTCCTCCGGGCAAAAGGGCGCCTGATACGGACATTTTCTCTGCGGGGAATACAAAAAGGGGAGGCGCAAATGTACTGCGCCTCCCCTGAGGCAGTTGCGTCGGCCGCTCAGGCAAAGGGGAAGGGATCAGCCGATGATCTCCCAGTTGGCCAGATCCATGTCATACAGGTACCAGGGGTTGCCGAAGGTTACGCCGTCGGGCAGCTTTACGCAGTTGGTGTTGATGAAGACGTTGTTGCCGATGGTGTACAGGGGCAGCTTGTAAAGGTTGTCCTGCTCCAGGGTCTGGAGCTCCTTGAGGATGGCGCTGCGCTTGGCGGGGTCGGACTCGGCGGCAATGGCCTCGGCCTTCTCGTCAAACTTGGTGTCGCCGCCAAAGATGTTGCGGAAGTTGGCGTTGCCGGAGGAGTACTCGCCGTACCACTCGGCGATGTTAAAGGCGGAAAGGCCCTTGTAGCCCACGTCGTAGTTGCGGGTCTGGAAGAGGTCCACGGTGCCCTGCTGGCTCTGGACGGTCTCGACCTTCATGCCCACCTCGCGCAGGTAGTAGGCGATGGTGTCCATAAAGTCGATGGAGTTCTGGTCCGAGTAGTAGTAGAGGATGCGGAAGGTGTGGTTAAAGTCGTAGTTGGCCTCCTTCAGCAGCTGCTTGGCCTTTTCGGGGTTGTAGTCGTAGGCGTTGCCGTTGTACTCGGCGTAATCGTTGGGCACGCCGGAGTGGAGGACGTGGGCCAGCCCGGGATAGAGCTGCTCGGCGATGGTCTCCCGGTCGATGGCGTGGAGGATGGCTTCGCGGACACGCTTATCCTGCATAACGGGGTTCTCGTGGCCGTCCACGCCCTTCATGTTGCAGATAAAGTAGCGGTAGAAGAGGATGTCAACCGGGTACATGGTCATAAAGTCCAGCTTGCCCAGCTCGCTGATGATCTCCGGGGCGTTGGTGTTGAGCATATAGGTGTTGCCGGCCTGGGCGGCCACCAGCAGATCGGGCACATAGTAGTTGATGATCTGGGTGATCTTCCAGGGGGTTCCCTCGTAGTACTCGTTGGGCACCAGGGTGTAGTAGTTGCCCACGCTCAGCTCCCCCAGCTTAAAGGCGCCGGAGGTGACGGGGTTGGCCCAGTATTCGCTGTTGTGGATCTCCAGGGGATCCAGGTCCTTCATGGCGTGTTCCGGCAGGATGCAGAACTGGGCGATAACGGGGATAAAAGCGCCATAGGGGGAGGACAGGGTGATGGTAACAACGTTGCCTTCCACCTTTACGCCCTCCAGGTCGCTGGCGCTGCCGTCACGCCAGGCCTCCGCGCCGACGATGTTGGTAAAGGCGTTGGTGAAGATAGCGTTGCCGGAGGC
>JAAWGY010000171.1 GCA_022795575.1 Angelakisella sp.
CTCCCTCCTTCCGGTTGGCCTGACAAGGTGCCTCCGGCGGATCTGATTCCCTGCGGGGGGATTCCCTCCCTTCGGTCGGGTGGTGCCTCCGGCGGATCTAATTCCCTGCGGGGGGAACCCCTCCGTCGCCTGCGGGCATCCCTTCGGGAACGTGCCCTACGGGCAACCTCCCCTTTCAGGGGAGGCACGGCCTAAAAGCCTATTCAAAATCTCCCGGTGCGCCGAATTGGTTCTAAAAACCCCACTGTCCCCACTCCTCTGCCCATCCCCACCATCCCGAAACCCTTCCCCTGTCCCCAGCCGCGTACACCAAACCTTGCTTTTCCCTTTTTTTCGTGTACAATAGTAGTATCTTGTTGAGAGGCGGTGCATCATGACGGAATTCTTCCTAAACCGGCTCTTTGACGGCCGGAGCATCCTGGGCAAAAGCCCGCCCCTGGGGGAGCTCCCCCCGCCCCCGGCCATCCTCCATGACGCCATCAGCATCGCCTGGCCCTCCATCCTGGAGTCCTTTCTGGTGGCCCTGGTAGGGGTTATCGATACCATTATGGTGGGGACGGTGGGGCCCGCCGCCATCGCCGCCGTGGGCCTCTGCACCCAGCCCAAGTTTATCGCCCTGGCCCTCTTCATCTCCACCAACGTGGCCGTTTCTGCCATTGTTGCCCGCCGCAGGGGGCAGGGGAACCGGGACAGCGCAAACTCGGTACTGCTCCAGGCCTTTTCGGGCACCCTGCTGCTGGTGGCCTTTATCAGCGTAATCGCCGTCGCCTTCGCCCCCCAGATCCTGCGGCTGGCCGGCACCAACCAGGATACCCACCAGCAGGCGGTGGCCTACTACCGGGTGATTATGGGAGGGCTGTTCTTTAACGTCTGCTCCCTGGTGATCAACGCCGCCCAGCGGGGCGCCGGCAACACCAAAATCGCCATGCGCACCAACCTTGTCTCCAACCTGGTGAACATCTGCTTTAACTACCTCCTGATTGGCGGCCACTTCGGCTTTCCCCGCCTGGGCGTCACCGGCGCCGCGCTGGCCACCGTCATCGGCACCGTCGCCGCCTTTTTGATGTCCCTTTACTCGGTCTCCCACCCGGAGGGCTTCCTCCACCTGAATTTCCGCCGCCTCTTCCGTTTTGACAGAGCCACCCTCGCCTCCATCTGGAAGGTCAGCTCCAGTACCCTGGTGGAGCAGATCTTTCTGCGGATCGGCTTCCTTTCCTTTGCGATGATCATCGCCCGGCTGGGCACCAACGCCTTTGCCGCCCACCAGGCGGGGATGAACATCATCACCATCTCCTTTTCCCTGGGGGACGGCCTTTCGGTGGCGGCGGTGGCGCTGGTGGGCCAGAGCCTGGGCCAGAACCGCCCCGACCTGGCCAAGATCTACGGCGGGGCCTGCCAGCGAATCGGCGTTGTTTTCTCCACCCTGGCCTCGGTGGTCTTCCTCACCCAGGGGCGGCGCATCTTCGGCCTGTTCTTCCAGGAGGAGTCGATGCTGGCCGAGGGGGAGATGATTATGCGCTTTACCGCCCTGATCGTCTTTCTCCAGATATCCCAGGTGGTGTTCTCCGGCTGTTTGCGGGGGGCGGGGGATGTGCGGTATATGGCCATGGTGAGCCTGGCCAGCGCCACCTTTGCGCGCCCTGTGCTGGGATGGCTCTTCTGCTACGGCATGGGGATGGGGCTTACCGGCGCCTGGATTGGCCTTACCCTGGACCAGGGGCTGCGGCTGGTGCTCAGCGGGGCCCGGTTTGCCGGGGGCAGGTGGACCAAAATTAAGATATAGCAAGGCTTATCATCTGCCGGCGAAGCCTCGGAATACTGTTTTACTACACCGCCTTTGCGCCGGGGAGCTGCCCGGCGCGGGGGCGGTTTATTCGTCCCCGGCAAAGGAAAATATCGCAGACTCCCCCTTGCTTCGGTGCCTTTCCGCCAGATGCCCCAAAAAGCCCCGGCGGCGGGTGGGGGAGAGGGTCGCATCCCGGCGAAAGCTGCGACCGAAATAACTGGAAAAAGCCGGGCCGTCATGGTAAGATAGCAGCAGTGGACGGGACAAGCCCAAGGGAGACACAGAAAGGAGGTGGGAGGATGAAGCTGCCGGGACGGCCCAAAACGGTAGGACAGGTAATCTCGCTGCCGGTGGGGAGCATCCTCCCCAGCCCCCACCAGCCCCGGCGGGATTTTAACATGGAGGAGCTGGATGTCCTTTCCAAAAGCATTGCGCAGAACGGCCTGCTTTCCCCCATCACAGTCCGGCGGGATCCCACAGGGGGAGGCCGGTACTTCCTGATTGCGGGGGAGCGGCGGCTGCTGGCCTGCCGCCGGCTGGGCTGGGAGGAGGTGCCCGCCATCGTCAGCGACGCGCCGGAGGCCAACGCCGCGGTGCTGACCTTGATCGAGAACCTCCACCGCCAGGACCTGAACTGCTTTGAGGAGGCGGAGGGCATCTACGCCCTGATGAAGGAAAGCGGGCTGAGCCAGCAGAAGGTGTGCGCCATGCTGGCAAAGCCCCAGCCCACGGTGGCCAACAAGCTCCGGCTGCTGCGGCTGGACCCCCAGGTGCGGCAGTTTCTCATCGACCACGGCATGGGGGAGCGGATGGCCCGGGCACTGCTGGCCCTCCCGGGCACCGACCGCCAGCTGAAGGCGGCGCGGCACATCCTGCAAAACCAGATGAGCGCCCGGCAGGCGGAGGGGTACATCGCAATGCTTACCGGCCCACGGAAGGGGGGCCGCCGGCCCATGGGGCACCTGCGGGATTTCCGGCTGCTTTTTTCCTCGGTGGACAAGGCGGTGGAGGAGATCAAGCGCTGCGGGATCTCGGTGGAGGCACAGACGACAGAAGAGGAGAACTTTGTTTGCTACACCATCCGGGTGCCCAAGACAGCGGCACCCCGGCGGGAGCGGCAGACCACCCCGGTATAGGACGGGGAAAGGAGCCGCAGAAGAGGCTGTTCCGGCACGCCGACCCCCGGCGGGCCGCCAGCATATACGCGCTTCCCATAGCTGACCCAAGGGGCCCCGCCGGCTTTTGCTGGCGGGGCCCCTTGGGCTGGGGCAGACAGCGCGAAGCCGCCTCCGCCCATCCCGCGCCGGGGCGGGATTCCGGGGCGGCAAAACCGCCCAATTACCTTTTTGTGGTATCGGTGCGAATTTTTCAAAAAGAGCTTGGCTTTTCTAAAAAACTGACGATAATCATAGTTGTATAGGAAAATGAAGGGCGAAGTATGACCTTGTGCGGCCACAAGCAGCAGAGCCGCCGGGGCGGCGGAGCTCTTCATCCAGCGCCTGCCGGTCTGCCTGCCGGCCCCCGCCGGTATCCCTATCCGTGCCTGAATTAAAAAAAAGAAAGGCGAGGAGGAACTGAACATTATGCTCAAAAACATGAAGATCAAGACCAGTTTGCTGATGGGATTCGGCATCACCATTCTGATCTCTGTCCTCATCATCATAAGCACACTGCTGATGATGAACAGCCAAAGCCGCCAGATGACCGACGTCATCAACACCGAGATCAAGGCCTGCGACCTGATCAAATCCAGCCGGATCCATGCCAACATCGCGGCCCGGAACCTGCGGAACATCCTGCTGCTGCCCAATAACCCCAACAATTCCCAGATGTTAGTGACCATCCAGGACGCGCTGACACAGCTGGATGCCGACATGGTGGCCCTGGCCCAGGTGTACCCGCTTAACGACAACCAGCTTTCCGAGTACACCCAGGCCATCAACAGCTGGAAGCAGGCGGCCAACGACATCCTTACCGCCGCCACCTCCGGCCGTACCGAGGACGCCATCCGCATGGTGCAGACCGAGTGTATCCCCCGTCTGGACGCGCTGAGCGACATTTCCGAGGGAATGGACAGCGCCCTGAACGCGGTTAAAGACGCCACCGTTGCCCAGCAGGAGAAGAGCTTTACCTACATAACCCTCATCGTGGTTGGGGTACTGGTCCTGGCCCTGGTGGTAGTAATGACCATGATCACCAAGATTGTCCGGGGCATCGTTGTGCCCACCAACCAAGTGCAGAAGGCGCTGGTTGGCTTTAGCGAGGGCAACCTGAAGATCCCGGTGGATTACCAGAGCAAGAACGAGCTGGGCGAGATGTGCGACGCTCTGCGCCGCAGCCAGCTGATCCTGGGCGGCGTCATCGAGGACGAGTGCGACCTGCTGAGCAAGATGGCCAGCGGCAACTTCAACGTCAAGAGCCGCAATCCCGACCAGTACGTCGGGGACCTGGTGGCGATTCTCCACGCCCTGCGCAGCATCAAGCAGAAGCTGAGCAGCACCATGGTTCAGATCCATCAGGCCGCAGAGGAGGTTTCCTCCGGGGCGGATCAGGTTTCCTCCGGCGCCCAGGCCCTTTCTCAGGGCGCCACCGAGCAGGCCTCCTCTGTTGAGGAGCTGGCGGCTACCATCAACGATATCTCCGAGCAGATCAAGCAGAACGCGGACAACGCCCAGCAGGCCAGCCACATGGCGGACAACATGGGCCGTCAGATTGAGCAGAGCAACGCCCAGATGCGCGAGATGACCGTTGCCATTGACGAGATCAGCCAGCGCTCCAAGGAGATTGGCAAGATCATCAAGACCATTGAAGACATCGCCTTCCAGACCAACATTCTGGCGCTGAACGCCGCTGTTGAGGCTGCCCGGGCGGGGGCCGCAGGCAAGGGCTTTGCCGTTGTAGCCGACGAGGTCCGCAACCTGGCCAGCAAGTCTGCCGACGCTTCCAAGAGCACCTCCTCGCTGATTGAGAGCTCTGTAAAGGCGGTAGAGAACGGCACCCGGATCGCCACCGAGACCGCCAAGGACCTGATGGAGGTCGTAGAGGGCTCCCAGGAAATCGTTGCCACCATCAACCGCATTGCGGAGGCCTCCAAGCTCCAGTCCGACGCGGTGGCCCAGGTGACACAGGGTGTAGACCAGATCTCCAGCGTGGTACAGACCAACTCTGCCACTGCCCAGGAATCTGCTGCGGCCAGCGAGGAGCTGGCGGGCCAGTCCAACCTGTTGAAGGACCTGGTTGCCCAGTTTACCATCAGCGACGAGTTTGGTGGCGGCGGTGGGTCCTCCATGGGTGGGGAGCTGAGCTACCAGACCGTTCCGGACAGCTTTGCCAGCTACGACAGCGACAAATACTAACTCGGTACAGCGGCTAAATTTTTACGGGAAAGGACTTGAGACGTATGGATCCGATGGCGATTGCGGCTACCAGCATTTCGATGCATCAGGCTCAGGTACAGCAGGCGGTAGGGGTTTCGCTGATGCGGAAGGTGATGGATCAGCAGGAGCAGCAGGCTGCTGCGATTGTTGAGAACCTTCAGCAGGCGATTCCCTCCACCGTGCCGGGGAGCCACATGGACATCCTGGCCTGAGCGGGCCGAGAAGGGACAAGGAGAGAAAGCCCCCCGGGAGGAAGCTCCCGGGGGGCTTTTTGCTGCGCAGGGGCCTGTCCGTAAAGGCCCGCAGGGCGCTAAAAGTTTCGGTCAAGCCTTTTCAAAGGCTTGCGGGTCCAGGGCAGAGCCCTGGTCGCTCCCCGCAGGGAGCGAAACTCCCCAGGACGGTTATAATAACGGCAGGGCTTGTGTTTTTGGCACGAGCCCTCCCATTTTGTTGTAGGCCGTTAGGCCGCGGTTTTTAACAGCTGCTTTCTGGTGAGACTGGGGGCTATTGCGGTTATGTAGCCGCCTGGCGGGGAAGCGCAAACCGCGGCCGGGGTTAGGGGTAGCCGCTTTCTCCCCAAAACAGCCCGCCGCGCGC
>JAAWGY010000172.1 GCA_022795575.1 Angelakisella sp.
CAAAAACGCAGGAAGCCTTGATGGCTTTCAAGTTTTTGGGACAAAGGCAGCTGGGAAAGCTGCCGTCCAGATGGGTGTCGACAATTTTGATGGTTGCTAAAATTGCCTTTGCCCCCAAAATTTGCTATAATAAGGCAGAAAAAGCAGAAACGGGAGGGCCGGCGATGGATATCCGAACCCTGCAATACTGGCACAAGCTGGAGCACTTTTATCCCTACATCCTCCAGGAGCAGAAAAACGAGTACATCAAAACAACCCTGGTGGGGGAGGATGGGGCGCTGCCGGATTTCCTCCGCCCGGAGCTGGAGCCGGGGCGGGTGGTGCGGAATTACCGCGTCTATCTGGGCATCTTCCGGGTGGAGCCGGCCATGGCCGCCCTGGAGGAGGGCATCGGCCGGCGGATGCGCTTCCGGGATACCGGCGAGGACGAGAGCTGCTTCTGTACCTTCCGCCTCAACCCGGACGGCACCATCCTGCCGGACAGCTTCCAGATCTCCTCCTTCCCCTGGGCAATCCACCGGGTGCGGGACGGCAAGATCAACGTGGACCAGTGGGATGACGATTTCTTCCAGTTCCAAAGGGATATCTTTACCATCCTGGCCCAGCGGGAGGAGCCGGTGGATTACCCCTTTCTGCTGGCCCTGCGGGAGGCCTTTGCCCGGCGGGTCAACTGGCGGATCCAGTACTGCCAAAGCTGGCTGCGGATAGACCGGGTAACAGGGCGGCAGCAGGCCCAGGGGGCCCCCGGCCAGTCCGGGGAGGAGGCCGCCGAGGAGATCCAGGCGGAGAACGAATCCACCGACGAGCAGGTGAAGAAAAACGACCTCCTCAACAGCTTTTACATCCGGGACCTGGAGCGGGTGATTGCCGCCGCCCAGCAGGGCCAGTACCCGGAGGTGCTCCGGCGGTTTTTGGAGCACCAGGCCGAGGACCGGGTGGATGTGGAGCGGGACCTGGAGGCGGTTTTCCGGCTGATGGCCCCCCAAAACCTCCCCATGGGGCGCTGGCCCAGCGATTACGGCGCCCGGTTTATGCAGCAGGTGGACGTCAACGCCTTTCTCACCGAGGACCCGGCCTACGCCCAGCCCCTCTTTTCGGTAAACGGCCCTCCCGGCACCGGCAAAACCACCCTGCTAAAGGACGTGGTGGCCGCCATCGTCACCCGGCGGGCGGAGGCGATGCTTTCCCTGGCGGTGCCGGACGACGCCTTCTACCCGGAGGAGGAGGGGGTTGTTACCTACCGCAACTACAGCAACTACATCTGGCGGCTGCGCCCCGCCTTTCAGGAATTCGGCATCCTGGTTGCCTCCAACAACAACGGCGCGGTGGAAAACATCACCCACGGCCTGCCGGGGCGGGACGGCCTGCCGGACCGGTACGAGGTGGAGGAATACCGCTACTTTGCGGAGGTCAGCGACCGGCTGCTGGGGGAGGGCAAAACCTGGGCCCTGAACGCCGTGGCCCTGGGCAACAAAAAAAATCGCCAGCGCTTTGTCCAAAACCTGTGGCCCCTAAGGGACGACGAGGTAAAGGGGGGCTATAACTTCCGCGTCAGCCTGCGGGAGACACAGAAGGAGTGGGAGCCCCGGATGTGGCAGGAGGCAAAGGCCCGTTTTTCCGCCAAGCTAAGGGAGGTCCGGGAGGAGTACAAGGTCCTGGAAGAGGTGTTTGGCCAGGCGTCGGAGCTGCGGGCGCTGCGCCGCCGGCTGGCGGAAAGGGCAGGGCGGCTGCCGGAGCTGGCCGCCGCCCGAACCGCGGCGGAGGAGCAGCTGCCCGCCGCCGAAGCCGCCTGCCGGGAAAGGGCGGCGGAGCAGAAGGCGCTGGAGGAGGAGGTGGCCTATCTGGTCCGCACCACCCCGCTGCTGGGGCTGCGGGAGCTTTTGCAGCCAAACAGCCCGGCGGTAAGGGAGATTGGGGAGAAGCGCGCCCGGCGCGCCGCCGCCAAGGAGCGGGCCGACGAGGCCCGGCAGAGCCGGGACGCCCTGGCCCGCCGGGTGGAGCAGCTCCGGGAGGAGGCCGCCCGGGAGGAGGCGGCGGCGGAGCGGGACCGGCGCCGCCAGAGGGAGCTGGAGGCACGGCTTGAGGAGTTCCGGCAGGAGACAGAGAGCCCCTTCCGGCTGGATGTCTTTTTTGAGGGGGAGGCCGCCCAGGACTGCGGCAAGTGCTCCCCCTGGGGGTACCCCCGGCTCAACCGGCTGCGGGAGCAGCTTTTTCTGGAGGCGCTGGCGCTGCACCGGGCCTTTGTGGAGGGCTCCCGGAAGCTCTACGACAACCTGGACGGCTTTGGTAAGCTGATGCGGGGAATGCTCACCCTGCCCCAGGCCGACAGCCACACCGCCACCCTGTTCCAGAGCCTTTTCCTGCTGGTGCCGGTGGTCTCCACCGCCTTTGCCTCGGTGGGCAGCTTTCTGCGCAGCCTGCCGGCGGGGGAGGTGGCGTACCTCTTTATCGACGAGGCGGGGCAGGCGGTGCCCCAGTCGGCAGCGGGGGCGGTGTGGCGGGCCCGCAAGGTAATTGCGGTGGGGGACCCCCTCCAGATCGAGCCGGTTGTCACCCTCCACGACGCCGTAATTGAGGTGCTGAGCCAGCACTTCGGGCAGGCTCCGATTTTGGGCGACAAGTACACCAGCGTCCAAACCCTGGCGGACCTGGCCAACCGCCTGGGGGGCAGGCGGCGGATCGACCAGGACCAGGAACAGAAACAGGATCTGTGGATCGGCGCGCCCCTGGTGGTCCACAGCCGCTGCCAGCGCCGTGTCTTTGAGATTGCCAACCGCATCGCCTACAACGACAAGATGATCTTTGCCACCCGTCCCCGGCCGGACGCCGTCTGCCAGTGGCTGGACGTCCGGGGGAGCAGCCGCTCCGGCCACTATGTCCCGGCCCAGGGGGAGGCCGCCGCCCCCATCCTTGCGGAGGCCTTTCTGGCGTTTTTTGCCAAGGCCCCGGGGGAGCACAGGTACCCCTCGGCCTTTGTCATCACCCCTTTCCGCAGCAGCAGGGCGGGCCTTGCCGCCCACTTCCGCCGGGAGCTGCCCCGGCTGCTGGCGGAGGCGGGGGTGGATACCGCCTCCAGGGCGGTCAAGTCCTGCATCCGGGAGTGGGTGCGGGACTGCGTCGGCACCATCCACACCTTCCAGGGCAAGGAGGCGGATACCGTTCTCCTCTGCCTGGGGGTGGATTCCGGCGGCAGGGGGGCCGGGGCGGTGGAATGGGCCGGGGAGCGGCCCAACATCCTCAACGTGGCGGTGACACGCGCCAAGGTGCGCCTTTACATCATCGCCGACCAGGAGGTCTGGTGCCGGAAGGGCTACTTCCGCACCGCCTGCGAGCTCTGCGAAAAGCAGGGGGAGGAGAGGGGCGAGGCCCCCGTTTGATCCACATATCGGCACCAAAGGGCTGTCCCCGCCGCCAAGCTATGCGCCTTGGCGGCGGGGACAGCCCCTTCTGCTTGGCCCGCCCGCATATCCCGCGCCGGACAGGCATATATTGGCAAACGAGGGAGGGATGGGCGGATGTTTATTGTGCTGACGGTGGAGCGGGAGGAGAAGGGGCCCCTGGCCCGGGCGGTGGAGTACCTGGGCCGGTCCCCGCTGAAGATATACCGCAAAAGCTTTTTGGGCAACGGCTACTACCATATTGTGGACCATGTCAGCCGGGCCAATGGGAGCCCCCACTGGCGGCTGCTGGCCCAGGCCACAGGCCGGGCCGCTGTGCGGCTGGTGGCGGAGGAGGGGGTGGAGCCGCCCCCTGGGTGCGGCCTGCGGCTCTACCAGCCCGGGGTGTTTGCAGGGCGGATCGCCGCCATGGCAGGGGTGCAGCTGCTGCGGATGATGGGGGAGGAGGGGCGCAGGGCCACGGTGGCGCTGGTGGACGAGGACGGGCTGTTCTCCTGGTGCGCCGGGGAGCTGGCCCGGCAGTGCGCCCTCCTGCGGGTGTATACCCGCCGCCCGGAGCGGTACGCCGTCCTCTGCCGGGAGCTGATGGAGGGCTTTGGGGCAAGCCTGCTGCTTGCCGATACCCCGGAGGGGCTGGCCGGCAGCAGCTTTGCCGTGGCCCCGGCCCCCACCGGGGTTTGGAAGCTCCCCCTGCCGGTGCTGACGGTGGACCGCAGCGGGATCCAGGGCAGCCCCACCGTCAACCGCCTGGAGCCGGACCTCCCCCCGGAGATCCTACGGGAGGTGCCGGAGGGGATTCCGGCGGCACAGTTTTTGGGCGCGGCCTGGGAGACCGGCCTGCGGCGCTTCCCCCTGGATATGGGAATCCGGGCCTGCCGGGTGGACGGCAGGCTGGTCCCCTTCCGGGAGGGGATGGCGGCGGTGCTGGGGATGGACCGGGGGAGCAAAGCCGGCCGGTAAGCCGCCGCCCCGGGAGGGCCGGCGGCTCTGCCGGGGACCGCGGGGAGCCCCCGCCGCCGGGTGCGGGGGCCGTTCCCAACCGCGGTTTTGTGTCCCTGCCTGATGCGTTAGCTTCGCTTCCCCCGGCCAAAGGGCAGCGCCTCCATCAGCCGCAGCAGGGGCTCCCGGCTGTGGAAGAACCGGCGGGCGGCTGCCAGATAAACGGCGCCGGGCAGCGCCAGGCACAGCACCATCTTCAGCAAAAATCCCCCCGCGCCGCCGGGGGTGATCCGGCAGGCCAGCCCGGTGAGGGCTCCGGCGGCGGCTGTCATCAGGGCGTAGAGAAGGTTAGTCCCTGACGTATTGCTTCACCGGGAGCCCCAGCCCGTTCCGGTAAAGCCCCAGGGGCTCGATCCAGGCCGGCAGCGTCAGGGTGCTGATCAATGTCCCGGCCAGGATGCCGGTGATGCCGTACCTGCGGGCCAAAAGGACCGATACCGCCAGGTTCATCGCCGCCTCCAGGATGGACTTGTACCGTTCGTCCCAAAACAGCCCCATGGCGCTTTTGGTGCTGGCCACCGGCACCCGCATACTGCTGACGTAAAAGTTTACCACAATCAGCAGCACCGCCGGCCGGGGGAGCCGGTACCCCGCCCCCAGCCACAGGTCGATAAAGGGATCGTAGAGGCAGCCAAGGCAGATGCTCATCCAGCCAAAGAGGCAGGCGGAAAGGAAGTGAAGCCGGGAAAAGATTTTCCGCTGCTCCTCCCGGGGCGCGGTGGCGTTCAGGCTCCCCAGGGCCGGGGTGACGGCGCCGGAAAGGGCTTCGATTATCATGTTGAGGAAATTCCGCACCAGGATGTAGTTGGAGTACAGCCCGGTGGTGACAACGCCCACAAACCTGGAGATCAGCAGGTGGTCGGTGCCGAACACCGCCACCGCCCCGACGCGGTGCAGAATCATCGCCCCCACGTTGCGGCGGAGCTCCCGCAGCTTCATCCCCTCGGTCCCGCAGACGCTGACATCCGCCCCGGTCTCCCGCAGGCAGCGGTACAGCCCCTCGATCAGCGACGGCTCCACCCAATCGTCCGAGTCCACAAAGGAAAGGTAAGCCCCCGCCGCCCGGCGTACCCTCTCGTTGCGGGCGGCGAAAAGCCCCCGGTTTTGGGGGAGGTGCACCACCTGTAGCCGGGGCTCCCGCTCTGCCCAGCGGTCGCAGCATTCCCCGCCCCCGTCGGTGGAGGCGTCGTCGATGGCGATGACCTCCAGCTCCCGCCAGGTCTGGGCCGCCAGGGACTCGAAGCACCGCTTTATAGCAATCATCAGAATTGGCGGCATACAGCTGGGCGAGGAGCTTTTTCAGCTGCCGAAGCCCCAAAAACGCAGGAAGCCTTGATGGCTTTCAAGT
>JAAWGY010000173.1 GCA_022795575.1 Angelakisella sp.
GCTCTTAGGCCGTGCCTCCCCTGAAAGGGGAGGTTGCCCGTAGGGCACGTTCCCGAAGGGATGCCCGCAGGCGACGGAGGGGTTCCCCCGCAGGGGCCGCTCCTCCGCAGTGCACCTACAAACAGCCGGGCCCGTACCCTTTGCCATAAGGCCTGCTGTTATTGTTTGCGTCCTGGGGTGTTTCGCTCCTGCGGGAGCGACCAGAGACCCTGTCTCTGGACTCTGCAAGCCTTTGAAAAGGCTTGACCGAAACTTTTACAAGCCGTAACGGTGGACGCTGTGCGCAGATTGGCGAGCAAATTTTTTGTATGCCAACGCCAAAAAAGCGCAGGAATACTGGATGTATTGCAAGCTTTTTTGGCAAAGGCAGACGGAAAATTTGCCGCCAAGCTGCGTGCAGCGGCCTCCGTTACGGCTTCTTTGCCCTGCGGGCCTCTGCGGCAGGTGCTGCTACCGCACCACATAGATGGTGTCGTACCCTACCCCCCGCAAAAACTTTACCGTCTGGCTGGTAATCTCCTCCCCCGGCACCAGCATCGGGATCCCCGGCGGGCAGCTGCTCACCACCCGGGAGGACACCCGCCCCGGGCAAAGCTCCGCCGGCAGCGCCACCTCCCGCCGCCGCATCGCCTCCTCCACCGAAAGGATCTGCCGCGGCAGCCGGATGGTGGACGGATACCGCGGCTCCGGTATGGGAACACGCCCCTTGGCCGCCCCGGCAATGGCAGAGCGCAGCCGGTCAATCTCCACAGGGGTGTTGTTGGGGGAGAGCATAAAGACGCAGACGTTCCGGTCCAGGTACTCCGGCTCCACCCCCCGGGAGCGCAGAAACCGCCCGTAGCTTTCCGGCGTGTGGTCCAGCCCCTCAAACCCCAGGGCCAGCCGCAGCGGGTCCCGCACAAAGCTTTTGATGACATCGTACCCCATCTCCCCCGCCTCCTGGCGGATCTCCTCCACCGTGCCGGAAAGCTCCCAGTAGCTCCCCGGCGCCTCGGTGATGGATTGGAGGGCGTTCTCTGCCGATAGCATGATCAGGTAGCTGGGGCTGGTGCTGCCAAAGAGGGACATGGCGTACTTGGCCTCCTGGTAAAAGGAGGGATCCGCCAGGTGCAGCACCGCCGCCCCGGTAAGGGCCGGCAGGTTTTTGTGCAGGCTGTCGCAGCAAAAGTCCGCCCCCTGGCTCATGGGGTGCAGCGCCGCCCGGAAGCACCCCAGGTGCGCCCCGTGGGCGTTATCCACCAGCAGCGCCTTGCCCATCCGGTGGCAAACCTCGGCGATGTCCGCCAGGTTGGCCAGCTGCCCAAAGTAATCCGGGCTGGTGATGTACACCGAACCGGCGTCGGGGTGGGCGGCAATGGCGGCCTCCACGTCCTCCGGGGTGGGGGGCAGCGCCAGCCCCGGGATGCCCTCCCGCCGGGAGGCGATCCGCCCCGGCAGCCAGCAGGGATCCAGCCCCAGCAGCCCCATGGCCGCCACGGCGCTGCGGTGGATGATCCGCCCGCAGATGATGGTGCTGCCCCGGCTCCGGGCCAGGTAGAGCATGGTTTGGATGCACAGGGTGCTTCCCCCGGCGGAAAGGAGGCAGTCCCCCACCCGGTAGGCGTCGGCCAGCTCCTCCTCCAGCGCCCGGATGGCCCCGGTGCACTGGTAAAGGTTATCCGCCCCGGTAATCTCGGTGACGTCGTAGAGGGCGGCCTGGGCAAAGGGCTCCGGCATCCGTCCCTTGTGCCCGGGCATATAGAACCGGGCCAGGTCCTCCCGGCGTATCCGCTCCAGCGCTGTCCAAAGAGGTCTTTCCCCCATCGCTGTCCGCCTCCTCCCTCGCGGCCCTGTAGCGGGCCTGCTGCTACCAGTCCCGCTCCCGCAGGGCGGTCTCGGTGTCGATATCGATGCCGAACCAGCCAAGGATATCCCCCACCGTAACGGCGATGCTTTCCCGGGCCACCGTTTCGATCTCGCTGTCGTTTTCGTCAAACTCCTCCTTCAGGTCGTTGATGGCCCGGGTCATCCGGTCCAGCTCCTTCTGGATGGCCTCCCTGTCGGTTTCCCCCTCCTCCAGCAGCCGGATCAGGGAGAGGATCTCCCCCCGGACCTTTTCCACCAGGAAAGGGGGGTAGTAGCTGTCGGACACCATATCCGCCAGCAGGACATAGCCCTCGTCAAACCGCTTCATGGGTATCGCTCCTTTTTTCTTTGATGTAAGCCGCCACCATCCAGAGGAGGCAGGCGGCAAAGCCAAGGACACCGGCGGCAGCTCCCGCCGCCATGGCCCACTCGCACCAATAGGCCCCGATGTCCGGCGTCCAAATGGAGTAGCCAAAGGCCACCAGCAGCCCCAGCCAGGGGAGGGGGGCAAGGAGCTGGAGCACCGAGGCGATGAGGGAATAGCGGAGCCGCCCGGTCCTCAGCGAGTGCCGGTGGAGGGCGATACACCCCGCCAGCGCCAGGGCACAGGGGACCAGCAGCATCAGGAGGAACAGCGCCATGAATCCCCCAAAGGAGAGGCCCTGGTAGTTTTCCCGGACGCGGGTAGCCACCCCCAGCAGGGACGCCGCGCACATCGCCAGCTCCCCCCACAGCAGCCACCGGATCCCCTTCGCCATCTCCCCTACCTCCTCAGCTTGCGGCGCAGGGTGCGCAGCCTGTCGTTGGCCCGGATGCCCAGCGCCACCAGCCGGTTCATCACCGGCCGGTAGATCCTGTCGAACTCCCCGGCCAGCTCGTCCACCTGCCCGCCAAAGCCCCGCTTAAAGCGGTAGAGGCCGTACATATGCCCCTGCTCGTTGGTCAGGTCCCCGGAGATACCCTGGAAGTCGTAGACGGTGCATCCGGTATCCACCGCCCACTGGATCATCTCCCACTGCATCAGGTAGTTGGGCATCACGTTGCGGTGGGCGTTATCCGAGGCGCCGTAGACATAGCAGACCTTGCCGGCGTAGTTGGTGGCGATGGCCCCGCAGACCGCCTCCCCCTGGTAAAAGCCCATGTAGAGGCGGCAGTGGTCCCCCAGGGCCGAGAGCATCTTGGCAAAGTACTCCTTGGGCCGGGTGTTAAAGCCGTCCCGCTCCCCGGTGGTGCGGTAGATGCGCATAAAGTCGTCCAGCGCCTCCGGGCCCGCCACCCGCATCTCCACCCCGTGCTTTTGGGCCACCCGGATGTTGTACCGGGTTTTTTGGGTAAAGCCGGCCAGCAGCTCCTCCCGGCCCCGGCCGTTGAGGTAAAGGCGGTAGTTAAACCGGGCCTGTATCGTCTCGAAGCCGTCGGGGCCGTAAAAGCGGGTAAACCCCATGCTGTTTGCCAGCCGGAGAAACGCCTCGTCACCGGCGGCCACGTCCGGGTCCATCTTAAAGATGTAGGCGTTGTGCTTTTTGGCCAGGGCGTCGATCCCCGCCTGAAGGTCGGCCAGCACCCGGCGGTCGTGGATATCGCAGACCGGGCCCCGGGGGGCGTAGAGCATGGCGGCGCCAAAGACCGGCATCCTCCGGATCAGCACCCCGCAGGCCCCGGCGATCTTCCCCTCATCGTCCCGGGACACCACCGCCTCCCACTGCCAGTTATCCTTGACCTGCTGCCAAAGGGTGGACTGCATAAACTCCCCCCGGGGGTGGGCAGAAACAAACGCTTCGTATTCCGGATACTGTTCCCGGCGCAAGATCTCCAACAAAAATCATCTCCAAACCGTAATCGCAGTTGCTGTTATCCCGTTTGCGGCGTCAATCCCCGGCCAGGATGGCCAGATTCCGCCGCAGCACCCCCTCCCCCCGCCAGCCGTAGCTTTTGCGGCCGATGAGGGCCGGCAGGTTGTCCGGCGTCAGCACCGGGACCAGGTCCTGCCCCAGCCGGGGGATGGTGGTAACGGCGGGGCGGGCGTTGCGGGGGCAGGCGTCGGTGCAGATATCGCAGCCCCAGGCCAGCCCCCCCAGCCGGATCTGCCGGGCCTCCTCCGGGGTAAGCTCCCCCTTCTTCTGTGTGATATAGGAGCGGCAGCGGCTTTTGTCCAGCCCCGCCGCCGTCAGCGCCCCGGTGGGGCAGCGGTCCAGGCAGCGGCGGCAGCTCCCGCAGCTGCCCTCCCGGGGGCCGGTTTGGGGCAGGGGCAGGGTGGTGACAATCTCGGCCAAAAAGGCCAGGCTGCCGTACCAGGGGGTGATCAGCTGCCCGTTCCGGCCGGGGAAGCCCAGCCCCGCCAGCGCCCCGGCCTCCACCTCCGGGATGGGGGAGCTATCCACAAAGGGGAGGAAGCTTTCCCCGGGGAAGGCCGCTTGCAGGGCGGACGCAACGCTTTGTAGTATTTCCCCGGCAATCCGGTGGTAGTCATCCGCCAGGGCGTAGCGGGCCAGGTTGCGGCCGGGGAACTCCCCGGCGTAGTAGGGCAGCAGCAGCAGGATCACCGAGCCCTCCGGCGGCAGCAGCTTTCTTCCCCGGCAGCTCAGCAGCCGGGAGAGGGCGGAAAGGGGGCAGAAGCCCAGCCGCTCCACCCCAAGGGGCCGGGCGGCGGCCTCCGCCACCTCCCGCGCCCGGCAGGCGGCGGAGGGGCTCAACTGTTTTGCAGCAGGGCGGCGATCTTACCGGTATCCACCCCGTTATCCTTCTGGTACTTCTGGCGGCTCAGCACCTCCCGGAGCCTGCCGGCGGGCACCACCAGGGCATTTGCCCCGGTGACAAAGACCTCCGCCTTGCTTTGGGTGACGGGACAGAGGGCCTCCACCGGAACATTATACACCTCCCCGGCGGTAAGCCGGGCCCGGAGGGCGGCAACAAACCGCTCGTTGTTGCGCACCGGGTTAGGCACCTTTACCCGCAGCGTTTCCACCTGGTTTTCGCCGCCGGTGGAGATCAGCCACTGCTCGTCCCGCAGCTCTCCGTAATAGCTCCCCTGCTGGTGGATATCGGTAAACACCAGCACGCCATAGGGGGCGATGACCAGGTGGTCGGCGGTGACATTCCCCTTCTTATCGGCCAGGGTGACGTTTTCCAGCACCCTCCATTCTCTCAGGGGGGCCATGGTGCGAAGGGTTTTGCCGACGCTCTTCTTCGTGACCTCGCTGCGCTTGGCGCGGACAAAATAGCTGTAAAGGACCCAGGCCAGCAGCGCTGCTGCCAGCATCAGGGAAACGAACAGAATGGTTTCGCCTAAGTTGTTCAAAGCAATGTCCTCCGTTATTTCTCGCACATCCTCCGGGTGGGGGGATGTGTGTTTTTCTTCGGCGGGGGCTGGTTATTTTCCGCCGCTTTTGGGGGTTGGGGTTTTGGGGGAAGCCAAAACCATGATATGCCTTTCAGTATAACACATATGGGCAAAATTTCCAACGGGAGATTCAGTACTGAAAATAAAAAAAGCCTGTTTTGGTAAAAACAGGAGCATATTCCAAATATAACGGAGCGGGGCGCTGTGGGGGAAGGTTATCGCCTGGTGGATCACAGGTTTATTATACCCACTCCCGGGGGCATTTGCAAGGGGGGGATGCAGCGCAGCGCCTGACCGCAAAGGCCCGCAGGGCGCCAAAGTTTGGGTCAAGCCTTTTCAAAGGCTTGCAGGTCCAGGGCAGAGCCCTGGTCGCCCGCCGCAGCGGGCGAAACTCCCCAGGTTGACTATTACAACGGCAGGGCTTGTGACAAAGGGGAACGGCCCCTGCGGGGGGAACCCCTCCGTCGCCTGCGGGCGACACCTCCCCTTTCAGGGGAGGCCGGCCTAAGAGCCGCCTTCGGCGGTTGGCCGTGGGGGCTGCTTCGCAGCCCTTTG
>JAAWGY010000174.1 GCA_022795575.1 Angelakisella sp.
ACCCAAAATGCGCCCGCCTCCAGCGCCTGCGGCGCGCGGCGGGCTGTTTTGGGGAGAAAGCGGCTACTCCTAACCCCGGCCGCGGTTTGCGCTTCCTGGTCAGTCGGGAGGAAACCTGCGATTGGCCCCATCCTCACCCCTGCGCTGCTGGTTTTGGACCGCGGCCTGACGGCCTGATAGAACGGCAGGGCCCACAAGCCTTACTGTAAATCGTTCCTCCAAAGGGCTGCGAAGCAGCCCCACGGCCAACCGCCGAAGGCGGCTCTTGGGCCGGCCTCCCCTGAAAGGGGAGGTGTCGCCCGCAGGCGACGGAGAGGTCGGCCCCCGCAGGGGCCGCTCCCCTGGTAAACACCGGCCAAAGCCCGCAAACCGTTCCCCCAAAGGGCTGCGAAGCAGCCCCTACGGCCAACCGCCGAAGGCGGCACTTAGGCCGGCCTCCCCTGAAAGGGGTGGTTGCCCGTAGGGCACGTTCCCGAAGGGATGCCCGCAGGCGACGGAGGGGTTCCCCCCGCAGGGGCCGTTCCCTTTGGCACAAGCCCCGCCTGTGTTATAGCCGTCCTGGGGCCTTTCGCTCCTGCGGGAGCGACCAGGGCGCTGCCCTGGACCTGCAAGCCTTTGAAAAGGCTTGACCGAAACTTTTGGCGCCCTGCGGGCCTTTGCGGGCAGGTTGCTTCGTCATGGCATCCCCCCAATGCCAAAGCTCCTGTATAGAAAAACCCCGGCCGTCCAATGCTATACCCAAGAGCCTGCTTACCCGCAGGTCATCCAATACCGCCTCATCGGCGGAAACTGGACGGGAGAGCTGATCCATGTATAAGTTTACCGGTTTTACCACAAAAGCCAATAACGCCATCAATTTCGCCGTCCTCTCAGCGGAGGAAATGGGCCATACCTATGTGGGAAGTGAACACCTCCTCCTCGGCCTCCTCCGGGAAAGCACCGGCGTTGCCGCTATGCTCCTAACCCAAAAGGGCCTCATCTATGAGGAGCTTTGGAAAACCATCCTGGATTTGGTGGGCAAAGGCGACCTCACCGCCCTTTCCCCCACCGATTTTTCTACCCGCTGCCGCCGGATTCTGGAAAACGCCCTCATGGAGCTGAAGCTCTCCGGCCAAACACTGGCCGGCACCGAGCATATCCTCCTGGCCCTCCTCCATGAGCCGGACAGCACCGCCATGAAAACCATGACCGCCCGCCGCCTGGATTGTACTTCCCTGGAAAAGGTGCTCCGGGGGATGGTCATCACCGACCTGGGCGAGCTGGCCCCGGACCGCCTCCGCTCCCGCCAGCCCAAAACCTCGCCCCGCCCCCAGCCCCGTACCAATAATCTGGATAAGTTTGGCCGGGATCTCACCGAGCTGGCCCGGGCCGGACGGCTGGATCCCGTTATCGGCCGGGAAAAGGAGATCCAGCGGGTGATCCAGATCCTCTCCCGCCGCACCAAAAACAACCCCTGCCTCATCGGGGAAACCGGCGTGGGCAAAACCGCCATTGTGGAGGGCCTGGCCCAGCGCATCGCCGCCGGCACCGTCCCCGGGGACCTCTGCGCCTGCCGGGTGGTAAGCCTGGATATGACCTCCATGGTGGCCGGCACCAAGTACCGGGGGGATTTTGAGGAGCGGATCCGGGCCACCATTGAGGAGGTGCTGGCCGCAGGCAACATCATCCTTTTTATCGACGAGCTCCACAATATTATGGGCATCGGGGCGGCGGAGGGTGCGGTGGATGCCGCCAACCTCCTTAAACCCCAGCTGGCCCGGGGGGAGCTCCAGCTCATCGGCGCCACCACCGTGGCCGAGTTCCGCCGCACCATCGAAAAGGATGGCGCGCTGGAGCGCCGCTTCCAGAGCGTCATGGTGGAGGAGCCCACCCCCGCCGACGCCGAGGTCATCCTCCGGGGGCTGCGGGAGCGGTACGAGCGCCACCACGGTATCCGCATCACCGACGAGGGGATCCACAGCGCCGTGGCCCTCTCCCAGCGCTACCTTACCGACCGGTTTTTGCCGGATAAGGCCATCGACCTCATCGACGAGGCCGCCTCCCGGCTGCGGCTGCGGATGCTGGAGGCCCCGGGGGAGGGGCCCCTCCAGGTGGACCGGCAGGCGGTGGCTTCGGTCATCGCCCAGTCCACCGGTATCCGGGTGGAGCAGATGGAGCGGCGGGAGGCGGAGCGGTACCTGGACCTGGAGGAGCAGCTCCACCGCACCATGGTTGGCCAGGAGGAGGCGGTGCGGCTGGTGGCCCGGGCCATCCGCCGCAGCCGGGTGGGGCTGGGGGATCCCCGGCGGCCGGTGGGCTCCTTCCTCTTCCTGGGGCCCACCGGGGTGGGCAAAACCCACCTTTGCCGCTCCCTGGCCCACAGCCTCTTTGGGGATGGGGAGGGGATCATCAAGCTGGATATGTCCGAATACATGGAAAAGCACAGCGTCAGCAAGCTGATTGGGGCGCCGCCGGGATACCTGGGCTGCGACGAGGGGGGGCAGCTTACCGGGCGGATCCGCAAAAAGCCAAACTCGGTGGTGCTGTTTGACGAGGTGGAGAAGGCCCACCCCGACGTGATGAACCTGCTGTTACAGCTGCTGGAGGACGGGGAGCTTACCGATTCCCAGGGGAGGAAGGCCAACTTTAGGAACGCGGTGGTGATTATGACCTCCAACGTGGGGGCCAGCTTTATTACCCAGCAGCACAGCTTGGGGTTTTCTCCGGCGGGGGAGGCAGCGGAGGGGGGGCGTCCGGGGTATTACCGGGACGTGATGGCCCAGGTGAAGCGGAGCTTTTCGCCGGAGCTGCTGAACCGCATTGACGAGACGGTTATTTTCCGGCGGCTTACTGACGGGCAGCTGGAGGAGATTGCGGGGCTGCTGCTGGGGCAGGTAGCGGAGCGGCTGGCGGGGATGGAGATTGAGATGGAGCACACGCCGGCGTTGGCCCAGGCCATTGCGGGGCAGGCCAGCGGGAGCAGCTATGGGGCGCGGCCGATGCGCCGGGCGTTGCGGGAGATGGTGGAGGATCCGTTAGCGGAGCGTTTGCTTCGGCAGGAGCTGCCGCCGGGGTCGGCTATCCGGTGCGACGTGCTGGAGGGGGCGATGGTAATTCTGCAAGCGGTACCCAGCCGGGTGGTGAAATAGAGCAGCAGCTTTCCCATAAAGGCCCGCAGGGCGATAAAAGTTTCGGTCAAGCCTTTTCAAAGGCTTGCGGGTCCAGGGCAGCGCCCTGGTCGCTCCCGCAGGAGCGAAACTCCCCAGGACGGCTATAATAACGGCAGGGCTTGTGTTTTTGGCGCAGGCCCTGCCGTTCTGTTGTAGGCCGTCAGGCCGCGGTTTTGGGCAGCGGCTTTTGGGTGAGGATGGGGGCTATTGCGGGTTGGTAGCCGCCTGACGGGGAAGCGCAAACCGCGGCCGGGGTTAGGAGTAGGGCATTTCTCCCCAAAACAGCCCGCCGCGCGCCAAAGGCGCTGGAGGCGGGCGCATTTTGGGTTCACCGGCCTAAAAGCCCCGCCCAAGCAACGCCCGGGCGGGGCACAAACTACCTTTTAGTCAAAGATTGTCACCCAATGCTCCGCATGGTAGGCATCAAAGCAGATGGCAACCTGTTCCCGTGTCGTCTTCTCCTCCGCCAGGGGCGGAAGGGCCGTTAGGGGGAAGTAGCCGCTGGCGGTGGTCTCGGTGTTGCCGGCGAAGGCACCCCCCAGAGCGGTGCAAAGGACAAACACCTTGCATATCTTCCAGGCATAGACCTGGGGGTTGTGCTTCTCCCGGTCCAGGATGGCAATAATGCGCTCGGCCCGGGACTCCAGGCCGGCCTCCTCCCGAACCTCCTTGACCGCGTTTTCCCCCACCGAAAGGCCGGCGTCCACCCATCCACCGGGGAGGGCCCAAAGGCCATCCAGCTCCTGTACCAGCAGGATCTCCTCCCCCCGGAAGATGGCCGCCCGGGTGTCCAGCTTGGGGGTCTGGTAGCCGCTCTCGCTACAAAAGAGCTGCCGGACCTTCTCCGGGGAGATGTCGGTTTTGTGGCAGATCATCTCGGCGGCAATGTCCCGGATGCGCTGGTACCGCTCCCGGTCGAAGACATCCCGGCCATAGTGGAGCCCTGCCTGGGCGATGGCCTGGAGCTCCACCGCCCAGTCCAGCCACTGCTCGCTGTGATCCATGGCTTGTACCTCCCTCCATCAAGCGCCAACCGCAACGGTGTAGCAGCGGTGATGTCCTTGCCGGATCACGGCTTCTCCTTGGTGTACTTTTGGTAAACCCGCAGGTAGTTCCCTCCAAAGGAGACGGTGAGCAGGTCCTCGTAGGGGATGACCGCCGGCTCCTTGGTCCATTGGCCGTCGGCCCCCACCGGCCGGAGGGTCAGGTGGTTTTCCTCCAGGGAGAGGATACGCCCCACGTAGAAGCAAAGCTCCCCCTCCCCATCGGCGCATTCGGCGATGCACCAGCCGCCGAAGCCCCGGAGGATGCCCTGGGCCAGCTCCTTCCAGTCCCGGCAGCCCCGGACGCCTTGGGGGGAACGGCAGGCATCGTAGAGGCCCTCGCCCTTCATCACCCGGCGGATAAAATCGTTGTCGTCGTACTGCTCCAGGCCGGAGATCTGGTGGGCGGCGATGGCGATGTAGCCGTCCAGGGAAAAATCCCGCTCCCGGGCCAGTACGGCCATCCCGGGGCCGGTGAGCACCGGTATTCCGCTCCAGCTGTCGCCGGTATCGTCCCGGTAGACGGCCATCATCTGCTTGGCCTGGGCGGCGGCTTGCAGGGCCGCGATAACCTCGTTCATGTATAGACCTCCTTCTATCCTTCCCGGCAGAGCATCACCAGCAGGGTGCCCCGGGCGGTAATTACGGCGGTATCGGTGATGTGGTTGCTGATCCCCAGGGGGTAGGAGGGGGAGAGGGGGTAATCCTGGAGGGGGTATTCCACCCCGGTTTCGGTGACGATGCAGTCCCCGCCCATGGCAAAGAGGGAGAGATAGGCGGGGCCCTTTAGGTATGCTCCCCGGGGGAGGGTAATGGTTTCGTCCCGGATCACCCGGGCCCAGCAGTCCCGGTCCCGGAGCTCCCCGCGGGCGCCCCGGGTGGTGAGGTAGGCGAGGGTTTGCAGGTTGGCTATCGTGTGGTCCAGGCGTCCCCCGGTTCCGCCCAGGATGACGAAATCGGTAAAGCCCTGGCGGAGGCCGGCGTCGACGCTTAGGACGCAGTCGGTTTCGTCCTTGTGGGCGGGGTGGACCTCCAAGCCGGCGGTGGAGGCGGGCATGGGGGCGGAGTCGAAATCGCCGATGATGAGGCTGGGGGGGAAGCCGAGGCGGCGGGCGGTGAGGTAGCCGCTATCGGCGCCGATGATGAGGTCGCCGGGCTGGCAGGTGAGGCCCAGGAGGTCAGGCGGGTCGACGGGACGGCCGCAGAAAATAATACAGCGGGGCATTGCGGCGTTCTCCTTTCGGGAATAGTAATTTTGTTCCAGGGCGAAGCAAAAACGATACAAAGACTGCTCAAAAATCATGCCCGAAGGGCGCTAAAAGTTTCGGTCAAGCCTTTTCAAAGGCTTGCGGGATCCAAGGGCAGAGCCCTTGGGCGCTCCCCGCAGGGAGCGAAAGGCCCCGGGGCGACTATGACGGTGGTAGGGCTTGTGCCAAAGGGCGCGGCCCCTGCGGGGGGAACCCCTCCGTCGACTGCGGTCGACACCTCCCCTTTCAGGGGAGGCCGGCCTAAGAGCCGCCTTCGGCGGTTGGCCGTGGGGC
>JAAWGY010000175.1 GCA_022795575.1 Angelakisella sp.
GCTCCCTCCTTCCGGTTGGCCTGATAAGGTGCCTCCGGCGGATCTGATTCCCTGCGGGGGGATTCCCTCCCTTCGGTCGGGTGGAGCCTCCGGCGGATCCTATTCCCTGCGGGGGGATTCCCTCCCTTCGGTCGGGTTGTGCCTCCGGCGGATCTGATTCCCTGCGGGGGGAATCCCTCCCTTCGGTCGGGTTGTGCCTCCGGCGGATCCTATTCCCTGCGGGGGGATTTCCTTCCTTGGTCGGCGGGAAAAAGCGTTTCCGGCGCCCCGATATGTGCAGATTTTGATGTGTCTTTTACGATTTTGTAAATTGTCGCCGGGGGTGGTTGACGGCAAAAATATAGCGTGCTATATTTAACAGGCACGGTTTTTAGCAGACTGCGAAAGGAGCGCGGGACCAAGGGCTATGAAGAGCGGACACAACTGGCTGAACAGCAGCGGCGTCCAGCAGAGGATGGCGTTTTTGCGGCTCTGTAAAACGCTGCACCTTACCATGCAGGACGGCATCGACCGGTGCATCCGGCGGATGGGGCTGGATCTTACCACCTCCCAGCTGGACGTCATCATCTGCATCGCCGAGGGGTGCGGCGGGCCGGTGAACCAGAAGGACATCGAGGAGGAGCTGCGGCTGACCAACCCCACCGTTACCGGTATCCTCAAGCGGCTGGAGCGCAAGGGCTTTGTCACCCGCACCGTGGGCAGCCGGGACCGCCGGTACAAGGAGGTCCGCCTGACCGAAAAATGCGCCCGCCTGGGGGAGCAGCTCCACCCCACCGCCGAGGAGCTGCTGGGCGGGATGTTTGACGGGTTTACCGCCGAGGAGTTTGAAACCCTCAACCGGCTGCTCCGGCGGCTGGTGGCCAACTGCGGCCGGATGGCCTGTGAAATGGAGGCCCTGCCGCCGCAAACGGCCCAGGCGCCTGCCGCCTGTCCATCGGGCTGCGCCCGATGAGCTTCTTATTTGGTAGCGTCAAGGAATACAATACACCATTGCATTGATGGGAAACGGAGGAAAACAGTATGAAGCAAAGTGAGAAAATGGTCAGGCGTCTGGCTGCGCTGCTGGCCGCCGGGGCCCTGCTAACGGCTGCTGCCGGCTGCGGGCCCGCTGTCCCGGCCGACGTCCAGCAGGCCGGCCCCAGCGCCATCGAGGTGCGCACCGCCACCGCCGGGTACGGCACCATCGACCGGCAGACCGAGTTTGTGGGCCGGGTGGAGGCGGCGGAAAGCATCAAGGTCTACGCCACCTCCCAGGCCAAGGTGCTGCAAACCTATGTCGCCCCCGGCGAGTATGTGGAAAAGGGCACCCTCCTTTTTGAGCTGGACACCGAGAACCTACAGACCATGGCGGAAACCGCCCGGCTCCAGTACGAGGCCGCCCTCTCCGGGGCCGATACCACCATCATCCAGTCCAAAAACGCCTACGACAGCGCCGGCAGTATGTACTCCACCTTAAAGGACAACCGGGATGCCATCGAGGACGCGTGGGACAGCGCAAGGGAAGGCTGGGCGGCGGTTAAGAAGCTGTTAGAGGCTGCCGGGATTGCCGAGGATGCCGACCTGGAGGCATTGCTTGTAGATGCAAAGGCCGACGGAAACGAGGAGCTGGTACAGCTTTTGACCAATGCTATCCAGGTCCGCAACGGCTATACCCAGGCACAGAACGCCTACATCCAAAATTACGACAAACTTGACGAGCAGGTGGACAGCGCCCGCAAGAGCCTCATTACCGCCCGGGATACATACAAGAACACCAAGGGCGACGAGGAGGAGGGCATCACCGGCACCGTCCAGACCCAGGTGGACCTGGCAAAGATCAGCTACGACAACGCCGTCAAGGCGCTGAACGAGGCGAAGGTTTACGCCCCGGTCTCCGGCATCGTATCGGCCAAAAACGTTTCGGTAAGCGATATGGCGGCCCCCGGGGCCCCGGCCTATGTCATCGACCAGGAGGGCGCCGCCCCCATGATCTCCTTCAACCTTTCGGAGGACGGGGCCAACGCCCTTTCGGTGGGCTCCCCGGTGACGGTGGTGTACAACGGCAAGGAGTTTGAGGCGCAGATCACCGAGCTTTCCAACGCCGCCAACCCCCAAACCGGCCTTTATGCCGCCAAGGCACAGACCAGCGAGCCCCTGGGCACCAGCCGCTCCGGCGGGGTGGTAAAGGTAAAGGCCAGCACCGCCAAGGCGGAGGACGCCCTGCTGCTGCCCCTGGATATGCTGGAGTACGACGAGAACCAGCCCTTTGTCTACGTCTACCGGGACGGGACGGCGGTGCGGGTGGATGTCACCACCGGCATCTCCTCGGCGGACGAGGTGGTGATCCTCTCCGGCCTTACCGCGGAGGACCAGATCATTACCACCTGGCACCCGGACCTGAAGGACGGGGCCGCGGTGGCCCTGGCGGAGCAGTAATCGCGGCTAACATACAGGACGCGGTGTCCGGAGCGCCGGACGCCTTCGGTCCGCGCGTGTCCGCATAAAAGGAGGGCTTTGTTTGCTTTCTATCCCCAAATTTTCGATTCGGCGCCCAGTCTGTGTCTTTATCTGTGTGCTGAGCCTGATTTTCTTCGGCACCTCGGCGGTGTTCCGGATGCCGCTGGAATCCACACCGGAAATCCAAATGCCGGTGCTGATGATTATGACCCCCTATTACGGGGCCTCCCCGGAGGAGATCGACCAATCGGTGACAGACCGGGTGGAAACCGCCCTCAGCACCATCTCGGAGGTGGACTCCACCACCTCCATGTCGATGGAAAACATGGGCATTACCGTTCTGCAGTTCTTTTACGGGGTGGATATCGATAAGAAATACCAGGATGTCACCTCTGCCCTGGCGATGGTCCAGCTGCCCGACGACGCCCAGGACCCCACCATCATCGAAATGAACATGAGCGCCATGAACAGCAGCATCATGTCCCTTTCGGTGGAGGCCAGCAGCGGCGGGGCCGACCTGAAGAATTACGTGGAGGACAACATCGTCCCGGAGCTGGAGCGGATCGAGGGGGTATCCGACGTTTCGGTCTTCGGCGGCAGCCGCAAGTACATCCAGGTGCTGCTGGACGAAAACAAGATGACCCAGTACGGCCTGACCATGCAGGCGGTGAGCAACGCCATTGCCACCAGCGAGTTTGAGCTGACCATGGGCTCCCTGGACCGGGGCAATGTGACGGTGGACCTCACCGGCAGCCAGAAGATCACCAACTACCGCACCCTGGAGTCGGTGCCCATCACCCTCTCCTCCGGCGACGTCATCCATATTTCCGACGTGGCCCAGGTGATTATGGCGGACGAGGAGCAGACCTCCTACAGCCGCCGCAACGGGATGGATACCATCAGTATGTCGGTGACAAAGGAGCAGAGCGGCAACACGGTGGATATCTGTAGCCAGATCGTTAAGGAGGTAGAGCGCCTTAACAACAGCGGTCTGGGCCTCACCCTGGAGATAAACTACAACAGCGGCGAGGAGATTATGGAGAACATCAAGCAGGTGGTGCTGAGCCTGGTGGAGGGCCTGGCCATCGCGGTGCTGGTGCTCTGGCTCTTCTTAGGGGAATGGAAGGCCTCGGCCATCGTGGCCATCTCGATGCCCCTGTCGGTGCTTACCGCCCTCATCATTATGGCCTTTATGGGGATGACCATCAACATGATGTCCCTGGGGGGCCTGGTGATCGGCATCGGGATGCTGGTGGATAACTCCATTGTGGTGATCGACAGCTGCTTTAAGTCCAGCCGGGAGCTGGAGGGGCGGTCCTTCCAGGAGCGGGTGATCCAGGGGGCGGAGCTTGTCACCAGCGCCGTCATCGCCTCCACCCTTACCACGGTGGTGGTGTTCCTGCCCATCGCCATGATTGAGGGCATCTCGGGCCAGCTCTTCCACGACGTGGCCTACACCATCGTATTCTCCCTTACCGCGTCGCTGGTAAGCGCCATCACCCTGGTACCGCTGCTCTTCTTTGAGATGAAGCCCCGGGAAAACAAGGAGTTCGTCTCCTACCACATTATGGCAAGGATGGAGGAGCGGTACGGACAGGTGATTGCCAGGCTGCTGCACCGGCGCAAAACGGTGGTGGCTGCCGCCATCTGCCTGATGGTGCTGGCGGTGGTGCTGTTTGCCATTGTGCCCCAGGAGCTGATGCCCAGCATGAGCAGCGGGCAGATTGCCCTGGAGGTAAGCACCAAAAACGGCCTTAACCTGGAATCCACCAACGACATTATGACCCAGCTGGAGGAGATGGTAAGCCAGCACCCCGATGTGGAAAGCTACTCGATGAGCGTTGGCAGCGGCGGGGGCATGGGCGGGATGATGGGCAGCGCAGGCTCCATCAGCGTGACGCTGAAGGAGGACGCCTCCCTCTCTGACGAACAGTTTGTCCAGCAGATCCGGAACGAGGCAAAGTCCATCCCCAACTGTAGTGTAGAGGTTTCGGCCAACGACATGATGTCGATGCTGGCCTCCCAAAACGTGGACATCACCTTGCAGGGGCCGGACCTTGCGGTGCTGGAGGATACCGCCAACCAGCTGCGGGAGCTGATGGCGACGATGCCGGAGTTTGACAGCGTATCCACCAGCCTTTCCAACGGCGCGCCCCGGGCGGAGATTGTGGTAGACCCCATTTTGGCGGCGTCGGCCCGGCTGACCCCCATGGCGGTGCTGGGCTCGGTACGCAGCCAGCTTACCGGCATTGAGGCCATGACCATCCAGGACGGGGACACCGAATACTCGGTGAAGGTGGAGCTGCCCACCGACCGCTTTATCGATGTCAGCGACCTTTACGGCATGATGATCGACACCCCCACCGGGGGACAGGCGGCGCTTACCGACATGGCGGAAATCGTATACACCGAGGCCCCGGCGTCCATCACCCGGCAGGACGGCGATTACCAGGTAACTGTCACCGGCACCCCCAAGATGGGGAACAACGTCAGCCAGCTTACGGCCCAGGTGATGCAGCTGGTAGGGGGGCAATTAGAGCTTCCCGGCGGGGTGGAGCTGGCCCAGGGCAGCATGATGGACATGATGAACGAGGAGTTTGCGGCCATTGGCAACGCGCTGCTGGTTGCCCTCTACCTGGTGTTTGCGGTAATGGCGATCCAGTTTGAATCGCTGCGGTTCCCGTTTGTGGTAATCATCTCCATTCCCTTTGCCATGGTGGGTTCCTTCCTGGGGCTGGCGATTACCGGTTCCTCGGTGAACATGACCTCTCTTTTGGGGCTGGTGATGTTAGAGGGCATTGTGGTTAACAACGCCATTGTCCTTATTGACTACGTCAACGTTTTACGGCGGGGCGAGGGGGTAGAGATTTACGAGGCTTTGGTACGGGCTGGCAAGATGCGGCTGCGGCCGATTCTGATGTCGTCGCTCACCACCATTGTGGGGCTGCTGCCTATGGCGATTGGCTCGGGCGTAGAGATGATGGAGAGCATGGCCATTGTGGTTATTGGCGGCTTGGTGATGTCCACGCTGCTGACGCTGATTTTGATTCCCACCTTCTACCTGATTTTTGACAAGGAGGAGCGCAAGCGGCGCAAGGGGGAGAAGAAGGCGAAGCGGATTGCGAAGAGGGAGGCCAAGAAGGAGGCTAAGGCGGCAGCCAAGGAGGCAGGGCTGTAAGCGGCAGCCTGTCCCACAGGTTGTGCCCGCCCGGGCTACCGGGCCGCAGGTCCAGGGCCGCGCAGGCCCTGGTCGCTCCCGCAGGAGCGAAACTCCCCA
>JAAWGY010000176.1 GCA_022795575.1 Angelakisella sp.
AAGCGCAGGAATACTATATGTATTTCAAGGTTTTTTGGCAAAGGCTGGCGGAAAATTTGCCGTCAAGATGCGCGCGGCGGCTATTGGTACAGCTTCTTAGGGACACGCCTTAACAAACCCCTTGGAAAAACCGGTAATTTTTGCCGCGCCAGCCAGAAGCCCCCAGGGAAAAGGAAGAATCCGGCAGCGCTGCCGGAAAAGGTGCTGCCCCGCTGGAAAAAAAGCGCCGCCGCCGCCAGCCGCTGGCAGCGCTGCCAGATCATAGGCGGCAAAATGGCAACAGGTTCCTCCAATGATAGTTACAGTTTGTAATATACTGTTAGCACAGGAGTCCAGCGGCGCCGGCAGGACCGATCCGCGTCTCCTGGAAGAAATCAAATGGAGGAAATCCGCAGATGAAAAGAGTTTTTGCGTTCATCATGGCAGCTGTGATGCTGACCGTCATGGCCGTTGCCGCCGACTTTAACCCCGGCACCAAGATCCGCTTTAACGGCAACGAGGACCGCTGGGAGGGCGACCTGAAGGCCATCAACACCGATAACTACTCGGTGTCCTCGGTAAAATGGGAGCAGGGGCGGGACCTGGTGTCCTCTGTTACCATCGATAACGACGACGAGGTGCTGGTTGTTGCCCTGAAGCACGACTATAAGAGCACCAAGGAAAAGACGCTGGAGGGTACCATCAAGCTCCGGGAAAAGGGAAAAAGCCGCTACGCCACCCTTTCCATCAACTGCACCATCGGCTATGAGGTTATGGAGCTGACCATCGACGCCAACGGCGACGTGGACGTCCCCACCATCGATTCCGGCACCCTCTACCGCATCGAGGACGAGGGCCAGGGCTACGGCACCCTCAGCTTCTCCGCCGGGGATACCGATATCAGCGTCCGGGTTTATGACGACGAGGTCTACTACCTGGCCCACAACAACGACGCCATCAAGAGCGTGCTCACCGCCAACAACGACAGCGACGCCACCATCGACTTCCTCACCTTCCCCGGCACCCCCACCTTTAACGCCACCGCCACCGTCAACTTCTACGGCGTGGAGGAGGACCAGTTCATCTACGAGCTGAAGAACGGCCGCCTCAACCGCTCCGCCGCCAAGTGGAGCGAGGAGAACGGCTCCTGGGAGCTGAAGACCCGTACCCTGGGCAGCTACGTGATCTCCGATAAGGCGCTGAGGAGCCCCACCGGCACCAGCTCCGGCAGCTCCGGCAGCTCCGGCGGCAGCGTCAACAACGACACCGGCACCAACAACCCCAGCACCGGCGCCAATGACGTCACCGGCGTGGCCACCGCACTTGCCCTGATCTCCCTGGCCTCTGCCGCCGCCATCTCCCTGAAGAAGGACTAACCACCCCGCGGCCCGTTCCCATGCGGGAACCATAGGCGCCGTGACGGCCGAAAGGCCCGGGATACCATAACGGTATCCCGGGCCCCTTTGTACTTTTCGCTTATTCCCTTTTTTCCACAAACCCTGTGACCACTGCCTTATTTTCGCCTATACGGAAGGTGAAATAATAGTGGGGGACCTCCGCTGCAAGCCTCTCGATATTCTCCGCTGTCACCTCCTGGTCTCCAATCGTGCCCAATCGTTCGTCGGTCAAAATCACTTCGCAGGAGTAGCCATCCTCGGTTTCCTGATAGGAAAGAATCTGAGGATATCGCCAGATGTGAATCATATCACCATACGTGATATAGACACCCTCCTCCGGGAAGTAATGGTAGTAATCCACCGTCTGATGGGGCTGATCCGTTATGCCAAAAAGCCGTTCCAAGGCAGCGGAGACATCATCCGCGTAAAACACATCCGTTGGGCTGTTTCCTTCCTTCCACAGCTGAGCCAGCCTGATCGTAATAGGATGGTCCGGATATTTTTTCCAGCGGAAGCCCTCGTTTATGGTGTAGCTGCTGCCGGAAAGATCAACAGAGGGCGTATTTGCAAAAGCGATCTTTATGGCAGCTGTTTTGTCTACAGATGCTTCGTTCTCAAAAAAAGGCAGGCCATTTACCCCCGCAGGCAGCAGCTGCCGGATCATCAATGCAAGGCGAATAGCAACCTCGTCTTTGCAAAGCAGTTGCGGTTTGGTGTCACTGGGGATAGGATCAAAAAATGTCCAATCACCATAGCATTCCTTCACGGGGAGCCGGGACGCAGGGTTTATGCTGGCGGAAGACATCGGTTCGGATGACGCGAGATACGAGTTGTCGGGCTCTGATGATGGATCGCAGGTGCTGTTTTGTGAGTCAGGGATGGAAAAAGAATTTCCGCAAGCGCTCAGAAAAACAAGCAGAATACAGATTGCCACAAAGAACCGTTTTATCAAGACATTCCTTTGATTTGTGCTTGTGTTATTTTTACCCATGTCAAAAATACCTTTGTAATGATTTGATTCCATTCGTTCGTATTTACAATTTTAATTATATAGCAATGATTTCTTGTGCGTCAACGTGTAAAGTGCACAAAATAAACAAAAATTGTGATAATATATAAAAATTTAGGTTATTTTGTAATACTTAAAGGGCGTGCTTCATAGATAAGGGAACGCCCGGAACAGCCGTTATAAACTGTTCATAAAGATTCAGCTGAAAATCACAGAGAAGTCACCGGACCTTCACATTAGCCCATTATACTAAAGGCCGTCACAGAAACACTTGTAGGAGGGCGATGACCTTGAAGATGCCGGAGAACCTGAAACGATACGGAAAGCCCGCAGCAGCCGCCGCCGTGGCCGCTGTCCTGATTGCGGGGGGCGCCCTGCTGCGGCCCATTTGGGCGGCGGGGGAGAGCGGCAATACCGCTGCCGCCTCCCGGGAGGAGACGGTAAAGCGGGGGGATTTGACGGTGGGCATCACCGAGTCCGGCTCCGCCACCCTGGAGAGTAAAACCGTCAGCTACCCGGTGCAGGTGGAGGTAGAGGAGCTTTACGTCAAGGCGGGGCAGCGGGTGCAGGCCGGGGAGCCACTGTTAAAGGTGGATCTTTCCGCCCTCCAGGACGAATACAGCACCCTACAGGCGGCCTACGATTCCGCCCAGCTAAAGCTGGAGCAGGCCAAGCAGAACCAGACCACCCAAACCATCACCGCCAAGTACGACTACGACTCCACCCTTTTGGGGGGCCAGACCGCCGAGAACCAGTACGACTACACCGTCAGCGAGATCGCCTACAACCTCAACGACCAGGAGGACAAGGTGGATGAGCTGGCCGATAAGCTGGGCGACCTCCACGACGAGCGCACCAGCCTGCGCTCCGCCCGCAGCGAGGCCTCCTCCGCCTACAGCGCCGCCCAGTCGGCCTACGCCCAGGCCCAAACCGCCTACGCGGAGGACCCCACCGAGGAGAACCAGGCCGCCATGGAGTCCGCCAAGGCCGCCATGGAGATTGCCCAGGAGGAGTACGAGCGGATCGACAGCGAGTACGACAAGGTCTGTGAGGACTACAGCAGCACCAGCAGCAGCCTTTCCACCGCCCGGCTCAAGCTGGAGCAGCTGGAGAGCCAGCAGGAGATGGACCTGCTGAACGCCGAGGCGGACCGGGAAAAATCGGTGGCCCAAAGCGGCAACGCCGATACCGTCTATCAGGCCACCATCAGCCAGCTGGCCAGCGCCGTTTCCTCCGCCCGGGCGGAGGTGAACACCGCCAAAAAGGAGCTGGACAAGGTGGGCGAGTACATCACCGACGGCATCATCACCGCCCCGGTGGAGGGGTTGGTGATGTCGGTAAACTGTGCGGAGGGGGACTCGGTAAACGCCAACAGCAGCCTTGTTGTGCTGGCCACCGATACCACCTATGTTATGCTCTCGGTAAGCCAGGACGACATTGCCGACCTCTCCCTGGGGATGGAGGTACAGCTGAGCTTTGACGCCTACGATGACCAGAGCTTTTCCGGCGTCATCGACAGCATCTCCTATTCCGCCGCCCGGATGGGCTCCACCAGCGTCAGCTACGCCGTCACCATCCTGATGGACGGCCACCCGGAGAGCATCTACGAGGGGATGACCTGCGACGCCACCTTTATCACCCGGCAGGAAAAGGACTGCCTCTACCTCGCCTACCGCGCCGTTACCACCGCCGCCGACGGCACCGAGACGGTAAAGCGGCTGGATCCCGCCACCGGTGAGGCCCAGGTGGTCCCCGTTACCACCGGCTTTTCCGACGGCCGCAGCGTCCAGATCCTTTCGGGGCTGGAGGAGGGGGACGTGGTCCTCATCGAAAGCCGGGTGAAGAGCTGATGCGGTTTTCGGAGCTGATGGGCCTGGTATGGGTCAACATTATGGAGAACAAGTTCAAGGTGCTGCTTACCTCCCTGGGGATCATTGTGGGGGCGGCCACCATCGTGCTGGTCATCGCCATCGGCCAGGGGGGCAAGGCGGATGTGGCCGACCAGTTCAAAAACCTGAACGCCGGCGCCATCGAGGTGCGGTACCAATCCAGTATGCAGGGGATGGAGAACCAGGGGGGCGGAATGCCGGGGGGAATGCCGGGAGGAATGCCCGGCGGGATGCCAAACGGCGGGGCCAGGTCCGGGGGCGGCGGCTTCCCCGGCGGGGGCGGCTTCCCCGGGGGCAGCAGCGGGCGGGGCGGCATGATGAGCCCCTTTGCCGGGGTGCGCTCCAACGTGGACGCCACCCTTACCTATGAGGACGTGGAGGAGGTGGCTCTGTTCGTCCCCAACATCACCACCGCCACCATTTCGGCCAGCGGCAGCTATGGGGTTTTGGGCTACGACATGGAGGAGGAAGAGGACTACACCGTGGTGGGGGCCTACGCCGCCTATGCCGATGTCAGCAACCTGGAGATGGCCCTGGGGGACTTTATCGCCGAGGAGGACACCGACGAGCTGGCCCGGGTCTGCGTCCTGGGAAGCCGTGTCTGTGAGGAGATCTTCGGCAATGCCGCCACCGCCTACAACAGCGTCCTTACCATCGATGGCAGGGATTACACCGTCATCGGGGTGTTGGGTTCCATGGGGACGGTTTCCTCCGGCGTCAGCCCGGATACCGCCGTCTACCTCCCCTACACCACCGCGGAAAAATACCTCTTCGGCAGCGCCATCGATCCCACCATCACCGTCCTGGCCAAAGATGTCTCCGACGTGGAGCAGGTGATGGCCGACCTGGACATCACCCTTACCGACATCCACCCCGGCGTCACCTACACCATCACCGACGCCGGCAGCAGCATGGAGGCCGCCACCCAGTCAGCCAACACCATGTCGCTGCTCCTGATCGCGGTGGCCAGCATCGTCTTTATCGTGGGGGGCATCGGCATTATGAACGTGCTGTTTGTCTCGGTCCAGGAGCGCACCCGGGAGATCGGCATCCTAAAGGCCCTGGGCTGCTCCCGGGGGAACATCCTGCTGGAGTTTTTGATGGAATCCAACATGATCTCCACCTTTGGCGGGGTGGTGGGGGTGGTCATCGGATCGGCGCTGATGCCGGTACTCTCCCGCTTTGATATGCGGGTGGAGGCCTCGGCGGCGGGGGTGGTGATGGCGCTGGTCTTCGCCATCCTCACCGGCACCCTCTTTGGCTTCTACCCCGCCGCCAAGGCCGCGGCGCTAAAGCCCATCGAGGCGCTGAACCATGAGTAAGAAGCTGTACCAATAGCCGAAGTGCGCAGATTGGCGAGCAAATTTTTTGACTGCCGATGCCAAAAAAGCGCAGGAATACTGTGTGTATTTCAAGGTTT
>JAAWGY010000177.1 GCA_022795575.1 Angelakisella sp.
GCAGGAAGCCTTGATGGCTTTCAAGTTTTTGGGACAAAGGCAGCTGGGAAAGCTGCCGTCCAGATGGGTGTCGACAATTTTGATGGTTGCTATAAGAACCAAAGCGGGGCGCCCTTCTCTTTGGGACAGGCCCCGCAAGCCCGCAAAAAAGGAGTGGTTTCTATGTCAAGAAAACGGCTGACCCAGATATTCCCCGCCCTCATCCCCCTGCGGCAGAAGCAGCGGAGGCTCTGCTGCCTTGCCCGGATGGCGCTGGACCACCGGCGGTACGCCTCGGCCCTGTCCCCCCGGCAGCTGCCTGTCACCGTCTACCAGCAGACGATGCCCCTGCGCAACCCGGATACCGGCTTTGACATGGTGTACCAGGAAAACAAGGTGTATAACCTCCGGCTGGCGGCCCGGCAGCTCCAGGGCCTGCTGATCCGCCCGGGGGAGACCTTCTCCTTTTGCTGGGCGGTGCGCAGCGCCCAGCGGCGCGCCCCCTACCGGGACGGCCTGAGCGTGGTAAACGGCCGGCTTACCACCGCCCCGGGGGGCGGGCTTTGCCAGATGACCAACCTGCTCTTCTGGCTCTTTCTCCACTCCCCCCTGACGCTGGTGGAACGGAGCGGCCACCGGGAGAAGGACTTCCCGGACCTGGGGAGCCAGCCCGCCGGGGTGGACGCCACCTTTTCCGAGGGCTGGCTGGACCTGAAGGTCCGCAACGACACCCGCCAGACCTTCCAGCTGGAGCTGGCCTTTGGGGAGGACAGCATCACCGGCGCCCTCCGGGCCGACCAGCCGGACGGGGTGGCGTACCAGGTCTGCAACCGGGGCCTGACCTACCGCCGGGACCAGGGCGGCATCTACCAGGAGGTGGATGTGGTGCAGCGGCGGCTCTCCCGGGTGACAGGGGAGCTGCTGGAGGAACGGCTGCTTTACCACAACCGCTGCCGCATCGGCTACCCCCTGCCGGCAGGGACGGTGGTACAGGTGAGCTTTGAGGGCCGCCCCGCCCCCCGGGGCATGGCGGCGATGAGAAGAAGGGAGGGGTGACAGAGATGGAGAAGCTGACTGTGGCGGTCTTTTTTGGGGGACGCTCCCCGGAGTACGGGATTTCGCTGCAATCCGCCGCCGCCGTGCTGGAGGGGCTGGACAGGGAGCGGTACCGCCCCGTGGCGGTGGGCATCAGCCGGGAGGGGCGGTGGTACCACTGCACCGCGGATACACAGGATATCCGCCAGGACCGGTGGCTGCGGCAGGGGGCCTGCGTCCCCGCCATCCTCTCCCCGGATCGGGGGGACCGGGGGCTGTTCCTCTTCCCCAACGGCGGGCTGGAGCGGCTGCCGGTGGATGTCGCCTTCCCGGTGCTCCACGGGCAGGACGGGGAGGACGGGGCCATCCAGGGGCTGATCCAGCTTTCCGGCATCCCCATGGCGGGGTGCGGGGTGCTGGCCTCCGCCCTGGGGATGGACAAGGAGCGGGCCCGCCAGATGGTCCGGCAGGCAGGGATCCCGACGGCCCGGTCCCGGAGCTTTTGCCGGGGGGAGGAGCCCCGGATAGCGGCCTTTGCCCGGGAGCTGGGGTACCCCCTCTTTGTCAAGCCGGCCCGGGCGGGCTCCTCCTATGGGGTGGCCCGGGTCGAGGCGCCCCGGGAGCTGCTCCCCGCCGTGGCGGAGGCCCTCCGGTACGACAGCCGGGTGCTGGTGGAGGAGGCGGCGCCCGGCTTCGAGGTGGGCTGCGCCGTCATGGGGAGCGGCACCCTCACCGTGGGGGCGGTGGACGAGATCCGGACCGCCGGGGGCATCCTGGACAACGTCGAAAAGTACCACCCCAAAACCTCTGCCACCTACACCCCGGCCCGGGTCCCGGCAGAGACCGCCCGCCGGATCCAGGACACGGCCAAACAGATCTACCGGGTGCTGGACTGCTCCGGCTTTGCCCGGGTGGACCTCTTCCTCACCCCGTCGGGGGAGCTGTGGTTCCACGAGATCAACACCATCCCCGGCTTTACCCCCCACAGCCGCTTTCCCGCCATGATGGCGGCGGCGGGCATCCCCATTCCGGCGGTGCTGGATACCGTCATCCAATCGGCGCTACAGGGAGGAGGGGTTGAGCCATGAGGGAGCAGCGGATTGACAACAGGGCGGTCCATACCGGAAGCCTGATTCTGGTGGATGCCGGCCACCCCTTCCGCCAGCCGGCGGCGGAGCAGCTGCTGCCGGTGGGGGAGGGCGCCGGGGTGCTGCTGGAGCGCCGGGCGGCGCTGCTGCTGGACCGGCTGATGGAGAGCTTTGGCGGCTGGCGGGGCATCCTGCCGGTGAGCGGGTGGCGGTCCCGGGAGGAGCAGCAGGCGATTTGGGACGACACCCTCCGGCGGGAGGGGGAAGCGTTTACCCGCCAATATGTGGCGCTCCCCGGCCACAGCGAGCACCAGACCGGCCTTGCCATCGACCTGGGGGAGCGGCGGGAACGGGTGGACTTTATCCGCCCGGCCTTTCCCCAGGGGGGCGTCTGCGGCGAGTTCCGCCGGCGGGCGGCGTCCCACGGCTTTATCGAGCGGTACCCCGCCGGCAAGGAGGCTGTCACCGGCATCGCCTACGAGCCCTGGCACTTCCGGTATGTGGGCGCCCCCCACGCCCTGATGATGGCGGAATGGGGCTGTACCCTGGAGGAGTACCTGGACCAGCTGCGGCCCCGCCGGTGGGGGGAGGACCCCCTGCGCTTCCGGCGGGAGGGCTGGGACGTGGCCATCGCCTACCTTGCCGCGGCCCCCGGCGGCGTAACGGCCTTTGAGGTGGAGGAGGCCCGCCCCTGGTGCATCTCCGGCAACAACCAGGACGGCTTTATCCTGACCCAATGGGGCCCCACAGGGAGAGCCGCCCCCCGCCCGTCCCCGGCAGGCGCCCGGGCAGGCCGGAGCCCGGCGCCTGCCGGACGGCACCTCTGACAGAAAACCGCCGTTGAGCCCCCCAAAAATCTGTTTTTGGAGCCCCCCTTTGCGTCCCGTTCTTGACTTTTCTATGATGGTTTTGTAGAATAAACATAATAGGAATACCGGCCTTTTAAGGAGAATTTTCCTCAAATGGAATGCCGGAGGGAACGAGGTGGTAAGGATGGAAGGCCAGAAACACCAGGAACAGGCTGCACAGGAGCATCCGGAGCGGGCAGGAAGGCGCTGGGCATGGCTGCTGCCCCGGGCCGCGGTTGCGCTGCTGGCGGTTGTGGCTGCTGTGGGCACCCTTCGGTTCTACCGCTACCTGGACGAGACCCTGTTCCGGGAGCGCAGCTCCCACCTGATGGAGATCTCCAGCAAGGTGACAGAGGTGATGGAGATGGCGGCCCGGTACTACCGGGATTCCGCCCAAATTGCGGGAAACCTTCTCTTCCAGTCCCATCCGCCGGAGGAGGGCATCGACCAGCGCCTGCGGGAGATCCAGGGCACCCTGGCGCTGCGGTTTGGCACCGTGCTTGCCTTTGACGAAAACCAGCGGCTCTATGCCCCGGAGGGGGCGTCTGCCGGGGTAGCGGGGGCGGTGGCCTTTATCGGGGGAGAGGAGCTGCGGGGGATTGCCGCGGAGGACCGGACAGGGGACGCCTCCTCCACAACACCCTGGCGGAGCCCTTGGAGGTGGAGGAGGGGCGGATCACCCACATGGGGGTGGCGGTGGATGTCTCGGTCTTTCAGCAGGCCTTTGACGCAGACATCTTCCAGGGCCGCAGCCACGTCTACGTGGTGGATGACGGCGGCAGCCGCCTGTACCGCCATATCTGCGAGCAGGGCTTTATCGACGGCCCCAACCTGCTGGACGCCCTAAAATCCTGCCGCTTTGTCCACGGCGGCGAGCTGGCCGGCCTGCGCCGGGCGGTGGCGGACCGGGAATCCGCCGGGTACGAGCTGGTGTACCAGGGTGAGCGGTACTTTGTGGCCTCGGCGCCGGTGGAGGGGACCGGCTGGACGGTGCTTACCTTTGTACCCACCCAGGTATTGGGCGCCGGCACCACCGCATTTATGAACACCACCATCATCTTTATCTCGGTGATTGCGGCGGCGGTGGTGGTGATGATGGGGCTGGTGATCTCCTTTGTGCTCACCAAGCGGGGGGACCGGCGGCTTATCGAGCACCAGCGGCAGGCCAACCGGCTGCTCCAGGAGGCCGCCGACGCCGCCAACGCCGCCAGTGTAGCCAAAAGCGATTTCCTCTCCCATATGTCCCACGATATCCGCACCCCCATCAACGGCATTATGGGGATGACCGACATTGCCCTGCGGAATTTAGGGGACCGCGCCCGGGTGGAGGACTGCCTGCGAAAGATCGACAGCTCCTCCGGCCATCTGCTGAGCCTGGTAAACGACGTGCTGGATATGTCCCGGATCGAAAGCGGCAAAACCAGCATCGCCCGGGAACCTATGGATATGCGGCAGCTGGCGACCAACTGCGTTTCCATCATCGGGGGGCAGATCGAGGGCCGGCGGCTCTCCCTGGTGGAGGAATTCGGGGAGCTGGAGCATCCCCACGTTTTCGGGGACGAGCTGCACCTGCGGCAGGTGCTCATCAACATCTTGGGCAACGCGGTAAAATTCACTCCGGACGGGGGGACCATCTGGTTCCGGATGTCCCAGCTGCGGGGGGAGGGGGAGACCGCCTGGTTCCGGCTGGAGGTCGAGGACACCGGCGTCGGGATGGCTCCGGAGTTTCTGCCCCGGATCTTTGAGCCCTTTTCCCAGGAGGACGGGGGCAACCGCACCAACTACCAGGGCACCGGGCTGGGGATGTCCATCACCAAAAAGTTTATCGACCTGATGGGCGGGACGATCGCGGTACGGAGCCAGCCGGGGAAGGGGAGCTGCTTTACGGTAGAGATCCCCGCCCAGATCGACCACGCGCCCCGGGCGGCGCGGATGGACGAGGCCAGCGGGGGGGAGCTGGCGGGGCTGCGGCTGCTGCTGGTGGAGGACAACGAGCTGAACATGGAGATTGCCCGGTATATGCTGGAGGACGTTGGGGTAGAGATCACCGAGGCCCCCAACGGCCAGGCGGCGGTGGATATTTTTGCCGGGAGCCCGCCGGGGACGTTTGACGGCATCCTGATGGATATCATGATGCCGGTGATGGATGGGTTGACGGCCACCCGGACCATTCGGGGGATGGAGCGGGAGGACGGGCAGACGATTCCCATTATTGCCATGACGGCGAATGCGTACGACGAGGACAAGCGGAAATGCTTGGAGGCGGGGATGGATGCCCATGTGGCCAAGCCGATTGACAGCGAGCTGCTGTTCCAGGTGTTGAGTCATATTACCCGGCCGGGGAGGCGATGACGGCGGGGGTAATATCTGCGGTGGCGGGTGGGAAGGGGCCTGTCCCACAGGTTGTGCCCGCCCGGGCTACCGGGCCGCAGGTCCAGGGCCGCGCAGGCCCTGGTCGCCCGCCGCAGCGGGCGAAACGCCCCAGGACGACTATGATAACGGCAGGGCTTGTGTTTTTGGCACGAGCCCTGCCGTTTTGTTGTAGGCCGTTAGGCCGCGGTTTTGGGCAGTTGCTTTTGGGTGAGGATGGGGGCAATGGCGGTTTTTTGCCCGACTGTCCAGGAAGCACAAACCGCGGCCGGGGTTAGGGGTAGGGCCTTTCTCCCCAAAACAGCCCGCCGATGCAATTGGCGGGCGCATTTTGGGTTCACCGGCCTAAAAGCCTGT
>JAAWGY010000178.1 GCA_022795575.1 Angelakisella sp.
TGCTTGGTTGGGCGGCTGGCCCTGCTGGGGGACAGGCTCCAGCGGCCTTGCGAGGGGAGCGTAATGGCCCGCTCCCTCCTTCCGGTTGGCCTGACAAGGAGCCTCCGGCGGATCTGATTCCCTGCGGGGGGGTTCCTCCCTTCGGTCGGGTGGTGCCTCCGGCGGATCTGATTCCCTGCGGGGGGCTTTTCCTGGGAGGGCTCATTTTTTTCGCCGTCGAGCATATTGCGCATACGGTCCCGGACGGAGCTTCCTTTTAAGTTTTTGACTCGATGCTTGTCTCACTGCTGCCGAATACGGACTCGACGCTTGCGGACGGGGCCCGCGTTACGGCAGCACGGACGCGGCGGCGCTGGTGCCGCCACCGCAGTTGCACAGCAATACCGACAGGATGCACGCCGTGAAGGGGATGGGAAGCAGCTTGCTTTTATTCCTTGTCATAATCATCACCGATGAGCCCGCAGGCCGTCCGCTGCCTTTTTATCCGCTATTTCTCCGCAAAAAGAGCGATAAACTGCCGGTACAGATCCCCTGCCGAAAGGTGGATATCATCCACCAGCTGTGTCAGCCCTCCGGAAAGGTCCAGCTCCTTTTCCACATCGAAGAAATCCCGGCTCTTTACCTTGCCGTACCGCCGCCGGAGGATCCTCTGCTGGTCCTCGTCGGCATCCAGGGGGCCCCCCAGCTCCTCGTAGAGCCGGGCAAAGTCCAGGAAGAGCTCCCGGAAGTCGTTGGCGGCCTGGCGCTTAAACTGGGCCACCACCTTCTCCTCGTCCCGGGGGTCCAGAAAGCGGATCTCCAGCACCGAAACCTCCGCCCCCAGCTCCCGGATGCGGGTGGTAAGCTTTTTGACGCTTTCCAGCACCTTGGGGCTCTCCGGCACCATGGCCATGCCGTGGTAGTACTCCGCCCCCAGCTCCTTGAGCTTCCGCCAGATGTATACCCGGGCCTTGGACGGCTTTGCCGGGACGGTGTAGGTGATGCCCAGCCACACCCTGCGGGTATCCTTCATCCCATGGCCCCCTCTCCCTGTTATGGCTACTATTATAACAAGGGGCGCCCGTTTTTTCAAGACCGGCGGGGTGGACATCCCGGGCCACCGCCCCGGGAAATTTTGGACAAAAGCCCTTTCCCGGTGTTTGGACATCCCCGGGCCAGCATATAGATGGGATGTCTAATCCAAAATCTCCCTGCCCCGCGGCAGTGGTTGGTACCGCTTTTACCAAAACGGAGAAAGGAAGTATCCCGCTATGAAAAAACGTTGTCAAACCGCCCTTGGCATCCTGCTGGCCCTGCTGCTGACCCTGCCTGTTCCCGCCATGGCCTCCGGCGGGGACATCCTGCCCCTGATGCCGGAGGAGGCGGTGGTGGCCGCTGTCACCGAGGCGGACATCGAGGCAGAAAAGGCACTGGCCGCGGCCATCACCCCGGGGGTGGACCTGCCGGTAAAGTCCGCCGTGCTCATGGACCAGGGGAGCGGCACCATCCTGTACGCCGAAAACGAGGACGTCCAGCTGCCCCCGGCCTCCATCACCAAGGTGATGTCGCTGCTGCTGGTGATGGAGGCCATCGACAGCGGCAAAATCTCCCTCACCGATAAGGTGGTCTGCTCCGATACCGCCGCGGCCTACGGAGGCAGCCAGATCTGGCTGAAGCCGGGGGAGGAGATGACGGTGGACGACCTGCTGAAGGCGGCGGCCATCTCCAGCGCCAACGACGCCACCGTCTGCCTGGCGGAGTATGTGGCGGGGAGCGAGGAGGCCTTCATCGGGCTGATGAACCAGCGGGCGGCGGAGCTGGGGATGGCCAACACCACCTTCCGGTGCGCGGCGGGGCTGGACCAGCCGGGGCACCTTTCCACCGCCAAGGACGTGGCCATCATGTCCCGGGCGCTGCTGGGGCACCCCCTGATCCTGAACTACTCCACCGTTTGGATGGACAGCCTGCGGGGCGGGGAGACACAGCTGGTAAACACCAACCGGATGATCCGCTTTTACCAGGGGGCCACCGGGCTGAAAACCGGGACCACCAGCGGGGCGGGGAGCTGTCTTGCGGCCAGCGCCAGCCGGGACGGCCTGGGGCTGATTGCGGTGGTAATGGGGGCGGACACCTCGGACCACCGGTTTGCGGCGGCGCGGAGCCTTTTGGACTGGGGGTTCGCCAACTTTATGCAGGCAAAGCTGACACCGCCGGAGGACATCCTGCCGGTGCCGGTGACAGGCGGGGTGGAGCGCCAGGTGGAGGTGATCTGCCAGCCGCCGGAGGGCATCCTCATCGAAAAGGGGAAGCTGGAGGCCATTACCCAGGACGTGATCCTGCCGGAATCGGTGGCGGCGCCGGTGGCGGCGGGGCAGGAGCTGGGGAGTATTGCGGTGTGCGTCGAGGGGGAACGGGTGTCGGAATACCCCATCCTGGCGGCGGAGCCGGTGGAGCGGATGAGCTTCGGCAAGGCCCTTTCCATCCTGTTTATGACGCTGATTGCCATGAGCTGACCTTGGCGCCCTGCCCCGGGCGGCCTTCGGCAAAACAGCAGCAGGGCCTGTGCGCTTTGGCACAAGCCCTGCTTTGTGTTGGATTACCGGCAGGGGGTGGTTCCCTCCGCCTTATTTCAGGATGTACTCGCCCAGCCGCTCCGGCAGCTCGGAGGCATCGCAGGAGACGGTGAAGACCAGCTCCACATGAGCCGCCGCCGGCAGCTTCAGCAGACGGTCCACCAGCCCGGCGAAGGCCTCGTAATCCCGGCCGCCGATCTTCAGGGTGGCGTCCACAAAGATGTGGGTGATGTCGTAGTTGCCCGCCATCAGGCCGGCAAGGAAGCCGAACAGCGCGTCGAAGCTGTCCACCTCGTACTCATCGGTATCCACAAGCCGCGCCTTGTGGGAGATATCGTAGGTCAGCTTCAGCCCCTTCTCCAGGCAGACGACGTTGCCGCTGGAGGCGGCCACCGCCTCGTTGGTCATACGGATGAGGGTTTTGGTCTTGCCGGAGCCCTTGTTGCCCACAATCAAACGAATCATTCTTTTCTCCTCCTTGTCGTTGGATGGTTGCGCTTTATTTCAGCTTTTCTAACAGGTCGGCCCGCAGCTCCTCGTAGCCGGGCTTGCCCAGCAGGGCGAACATATTCTTCTTGTATGCCTCCACGCCGGGCTGGTCAAAGGGGTTTACCCCGGAAAGGTAGCCGGATACCGCGCAGGCCTTCTCAAAGAAATACACCATATACCCGTACTCGTACTCGCTGGTGTCCGGCAGCTCCAGCACCAGGTTGGGCACGCCCCCCTCGGTGTGGGCCAGGATGGTCCCCTCCAGCGCCCGGCGGTTCACCTTGGACATCTCCTGGCCGGAAAGGAAGTTGAGGCCGTCCAGGTTCTCCGGATCCTTTTCGATGAAGTAGTCCGCCGCCGGCTTCTGGATATCCACCACCGTCTCAAACAGGTTGCGGTTGCCGTCCTGGATGAACTGGCCCATGGAGTGCAGGTCGGTGGAAAATGCCACCGAGGCGGGGAAGATGCCCTTCTGGTCCTTGCCCTCGCTCTCCCCGAACAGCTGCTTGAGCCATTCGTTCATCATGGTAAAGGCGGGCTCGTAGGTCACAAAAATCTCGGTGGTTTTGCCCTTGCGGCAAAGGATGTTCCGCAGGGCGGCGTAGCGGTAGCAGTCGTTCTTTGCCAGGTCCGGCTCCGCCAGCTCCTTTTCGGCGGCGATGGCCCCCTCCAGGATCTTGTCGATATCGCACCCCGCCACCGCGATGGGCAGCAGCCCCACGGCGGTAAGCACCGAGTACCGGCCTCCCACGTCGTCGGGGATGACAAAGGTCTCGTACCCCTCCCGGTCGGCCAGCTCCTTCAGGGTGCCCCGGGCCTTGTCGGTGGTGCAGTAGATGCGGCCGGCGGCCTCCTTTTCGCCGTATTTTTCGATAAGCAGCTTGCGGAAAAGGCGGAAGGCCAAGGCGGGCTCGGTGGTGGTGCCGGATTTGGAGATGACGTTCACCGAAAAGTCCCGGTCCCCCAGCATGGCCAGCACCTGCTGGAGGTAGGAGCTGGAGATGTTGCAGCCGGTAAAGATGACCTCCGGACGGTCTCCCCGGAGCTGGTTATAGAAGGTGCCCTTCATCAGCTCGATGGCGGAGCGGGCCCCCAAATAGGAACCGCCGATGCCGATGACGATAAGCACCTGGCTGTCCTTCTGGATCTTCTCGGCGGCGGCCTTGATCCGCCGGACCTCCTCCTGATCGTGGCGGGTAGGCAGATGGACCCATCCCAGAAAATCGTTCCCCAGGCCGGAGCCCTCCTCCACCTGACGGGCGGCGGCGGCAACCATGGGGGCCATCCCCTCCAGCTCCCGGGGGGATACAAAGGGGGCAAGGTAGCTTTCCTTCAGCTTCATGGCCATATTTTTTCCGACTCCTTTCCACTGCGGGGACAGGGTCCCCGGCAAGCGATGCTTTGGTGCTTTTTGCCTTGCTCCTATTGTACACGATTGCCGCGGCGTTTTCAAGGCTTATCCATCGAAAGAAGGGGGGCGGCGTAAAAAAGCCGGCGGGGGCAAAGCAGGTCGGAAGCAGAAGTATATGTTGTTTCTGTGTTATTTTGCCGGCTCCCTCCGGAAAAATTGTTTCCCGGCCTGCTGCCATTGTTTCACCTGCCCTGTAAAATAACAATGTTGTCGTTTTCATGTGTTTCCGGTGGCAAAAGTGCTGTCAATTTGTGACAAATATTGGATTGTAAATTTGTCCAATCTACTATATAATAGTACACTGTATCACTACAAAGAAAAGAAAATAAGGGCTGTCACCGGCGGCCCTGGAAAGGAAGTAAAGCATATATGGATGAGATTAAGGACGTCTACAGCCGGGAAGTGTACCGCCCCTTTGTGGAGTACTGCGTGGCCCATGGCTACCGGACCATGAAGGACCTGGGGTGCTACGACTTCCGCCTGCTGAGCCGTCGGGAGGATTTCTCCCCGGCGCTCATCACCCGCATTAAGGCGGTCTACGCCGCCTACCAAAAAAGTCAGGCGGAAAAGTCCGAGCCAGCCGCCACCCGCCGCAGGCCGCCCCAGGCCCTCTCGCTGGTGGAGGAGACCAACCTGTTGCTGCGGCTGCGGGCCTTTCTGCAGCAGAACTGCAACCGCACGGTGTCGCTGGACGAGCTGTTCCGTGAGGCGGAGGGCCAGCTCAAGCGCACCCGCATTGTAAAGCTGCTTACCGGCGTTGCCTGGTGCTGCCAGGTAAACCGCAACACCTACTACTGGGCGGGGGATCCCCAGACGCCGGAGCCGGTGTTCCAAGGGGTGGCTGTCCAGGAGGAGCTGGGCTGAGGGCCCCTCCAAGCGCCCCTTTGCGCCCGGGATGGGCGGACGCTCTAAAAACAGGCACTTACCCTGGGCCCTTGGTGGCTTTGGGGTAAGTGCCTTTGTTGTTTGTGGGGTGGGGAGGCGGGGGTAGGCTGGTGGGCAAAAAAAGCCTACCGTCACAACCAACTAAAACCATAAATCAGCAAGCCCACCCCACACCATTCCCCCCGCAGGGAATCAAAATCCGCCGGAGGCCCCACCCGACCGAAGGGAGGGCATCCCCCCGCAGGGAATTGGATCCGCCGGAGGCACCTTGTCAGGCCAACCGGAAGGAGGGAGCGGGCCATTACGCTCCCCCCGCAAGGCCGCTGGAGCCT
>JAAWGY010000179.1 GCA_022795575.1 Angelakisella sp.
CTTGAAAGCCATCAAGGCTTCCTGCGTTTTTGGGGCTTCGGCAGCTGAAAAAGCTCCTCGCCCAGCTGTATGCCGCCAATTCTGATGATTGCTATAAGCCGCCGTCTGTGGCGGAAAGGAGGCCCCCTGTGAAGAAAGCCATCAGCATTTTGGTCGCCCTCTCGCTGCTCCTTTCCCTGGGGGCCTGCGCCGCCCAAAAGCCGGCCAGCCGGCCCCAGGAGGTGGTCAGCGGCGGCGGCATCATCGAGTTTTCCAGCAGCGAAAGCGGCCGGGAGCCGGCGGTGCCGGAAAGCCCCCCGGCGGTGCCCCCGGAGGATACCCCCTCCTACGCGCCGATTCCCAGCTCCAGCCAGCCCTCCTATTCCGGCAGCAGCATTAGCTACCCGGAGAGCAGCTCCGGCACTGCCCAAAAGCCGGAGAGCTCCTCCGGCAGCCAAAGCAGCGCCCCGGAATCCAAGGCTCCCTCCAGCAAAAGCGAGGCCCCCCGGCCGGAGTCTTCGTCCCGGCCGGAGCCCTCATCCCAGCCGGAGCCCTCGTCTGCGTCGGAGTCCTCCTCGCCTGCCGGCGAAGGGGGAGGGGGCGCCCAGTCCTCCCGGCCCTCCGGGGAGGAGGTCCGGGCGGTGTGGTTCTCCTACCTGGATCTGTGGCCGATGATCAACGGAAAAAGCGAAAGCGCGTTTACAAAAAGTATAGAAGCGGCGTTCGATAACGTCAAGGAGATAGGCCTGAACACCGTTTTTGCCCAGGTGCGCCCCTTTGGCGACGCCCTCTACGATTCTGCCTACTTCCCCGCCAGCTATGTCTACACCGGCACCGAGGGGGAGATTGGCAGCCAGCCCTACGACGCCCTGGCGATTATGGTCAAGGCGGCCCGCAGCCGGGGCCTCCGGATTGAGGCGTGGCTCAACCCCTACCGGGTCTGCACCAGCAACAAGGCCCTGGCCAGCGACAACCCGGCCCGGGAGATGCTGGAGACCGGGGACGCCCTGCGGTACAACGGGGGCATCTATTACAACCCCGGCAGCCCCGCCGCCCGGGAGCTGATCCTGGACGGGGTGCGGGAGATTGTGGACAACTACGACGTGGACGGCATCCACTTTGACGACTACTTCTACCCCCCCAACGCCACCGCGGATTTTGACGCCGAGACCTACGCCGCCGCCGATACCGGCAAGGGCCTGGCGGACTGGCGGCGGGAGCAGGTGGACATCCTGGTGCGGCAGGTCTACCAGGCGGTGGGGCGGGACAAGGTCTTTGGCATCAGCCCCACCGGCAACAACGCCAACAACTACAACGTCCTCTTCTGCAACGTGGAAAAATGGGTGACAACACCGGGGTATGTGGATTACATCTGCCCCCAGATCTACTACGGCTTTAACAACACCATCCGCCCCTACAAGGCTACCGTCCAGGAGTTTGACGACCTGATCACACAGAGCGGCGTGGCGCTCTACATCGGCCTGGCCGCCTGCAACATCGGCGGCGGCCAGAACAGCGGGGCCGAGTGGTCCGGCAGTACCGACATGATGGCCCGGCAGGTGGATTGCGCCCGGGACGCCGCCCACTACAGCGGCTTTGCCCTCTACCGGTACGATTCCCTTTGGAACCCCGACGGCAGCGTGGCGTCGGCGGTCAAAAAGGAGATCCGGAACCTGCGGGATATTATGTAGACAAATAGTATATTTTTTACAGAGTATAACAAATCGAGTAATACAGATTGGATAAAAATAGCTTGAGATTACAGAAATACAGGACGGAAAAAGACAGGACAATTCGGAGGGAAGCGCAGTGCGGGAGCTGATGAACAACAACGGCAAGCTGATGGCCCTGATGTCGGGGCTGTTTGCCGGGATTATGGTGGTGATGGGGGTGGTGGCCATCCTCATGGGGGACCTGGAGCTTTCCTCCCTGCTGGCCGACGGCAGCTCCGCCCCCGGCAGCTCCCGGCCGGATCCCGGCTCCCGGGAGCCCGGCGGGGAGGAGATCCCCCCGGAGGACCCCGGCAGCAGCCCGGGCGGGGAGCTGCCCCAGCCCCCCGCGGAGGAGCCGCCGGTGGTGTACCAGTACAACAAGCCCGACGAGATGAAGGGCTTTTTCCTCGTCCCCGGCCAGGATTTCCTCACCGGGGATACCTCGGAGGAGAAGGTAAAGGCGGAGATTGACGCTGTCCTTGGCCGGGCCGCCGGTATGGGCCTCAACACCGTCATCATCCAGACGGCGGGGCAGAAGGGCGTCCTTTACAACAGCAAGCAGCTGCCGGCCCTGACCACCTTCTTTGACCCCCTGGCCTACGCCATCTCCCAGGCCCGGGCCCAGGGGATGTACGTCTACTGCATCTACAACGTGATGTATGTGGGCAACAGCGAGGCCATGGGCCGGGCCACCGGCCTGGATGCCGCTACCGTCAACTTCCTGCGGGAGGAGGCGGCGGACTTTGTCACCAGCTACCACCCGGACGGGCTGTTCCTGGACCAGTACTACAACGAGGAGACCAGCAGCTCCTATGGCACCTACCTTAGCCAGGGGGGCGGCATCGGCTACCAAAGCTATATGCAGAACCTCTCCCGGATGGCGCTGGATACGGTCCTTTCCACCATACGGGAGCGGGCCCCGGGGATGCAGCTGGGCATCCTGACCGACGCCGTTTGGGCCAACAAGGCGGAGAAGGAGGGGGGCTCCAACACCGCCGCCACCTGGACGGTGCTGGGCAACGGCAATACCGACGTCAAGGCCCTGATCGAAGAGAAGAAGTTCGATTTTGTGGCGGTAAAGGCCTACGGGGCCACCGGGGACGGTGTCACCCCCTTTGACGTGGTGACAAGCTGGTGGGGAAAACTGGCCAAGGCAAACGGCATCCCCATGTACGTGGTCCACGCCGCCGACCGGATGGGCAGCACCGCCTACACCGGCTGGAGCGCCAACACCGAGATGGTCCGCCAGCTGGATAACGCCCACAAGGTGGAGGGCTACGGCGGCAGCATCTTCAATTCCATGGCGGCGCTGCTGGCCAACCCCGGCGGCGCCACCGACAACATCCTAAAGTACCTAAACGACCAGACCAGCGCCCAGTTTATCCTCACCGAGCTGAAGCTCACCAAGCCGGAGCAGACCACCTACACCACCAACGAGGCCAGCGTGGTGTTCCAGGGGGCCAGCGACCCCACCAACAAGGTCACACTGAACGACAAGGAGATCGAAACCGACCAAAGCGGCTACTTCTCGGTCTCCCAGGAGCTAAAGGCGGGGCTGAATACCTTTGTCTTTGCCCACAAGGGCAAGACCGTCACCTACAGCATCACCCGGCAGGTAAAGGTGCTGGATAAGGACAGCGTGGCCCCCACCGGCAGCGTGGCGGTGGACGGGGGGATGAAGATCACCGTTTCGGTAAACGCCTACGCCGGGGCCTCGGTGACGGCCTCCCTGGGGGGCAGCACCATCACCCTGACCGAGACCAAGGCGGAGGGGGACGACACCGACAAGACCTCCACCTACGTTAAATACAGCGGGGACTTTACCGCCCCGGAGGCCACCTCCGCGGTGCAGAAGCTGGGCACCATCACCTTTAGCGGCAGCTACCAGGGCTTTTCGGATACCGCCACCGGCGCCTCGGTGACGGTGAACAAAAAGGCGGTGATCGGCTCCGGCAACCCGGTGGTGGTGAAGGCCGGCCAGGCCGAGACCTTCCCCAGCAATACCATGAACGACATCTCCAGCCCCCACTGCTTCCCCCTCCCCGCCGGCGCCCTGGACTACACCATGGGGGACGAGATCGTCTACCGGGACGGCAGCAATACCTACCGGTACTACCTGCTGGAATCGGGGCTGCGGGTTTACTCCAAGGACATCAGCACCACCTCCAAAAGGGCGGAGGATAACGTCATCCAGGGGATGAGCGTCACCAGCTCCTCCTCCTACACCGATGTGATCCTCTCCATGACCCAACCGGTGAGCTACGACGCCTCCTATTCCTCCAGCGGCATGAGCTTTGACTTTGCCTACACCAAAACGGTCTGCGGGGACCTGCCGGAGCTCACCAAAAACCCCCTCTTCTCCTCCGCCACCTGGAGCGGAACCAAGCTGACCCTCCGCTTCCGCAAGGACGACGGCATGGTGGGGTACCAGGCCAGCTACAACGGCAGCACCCTTACCCTGCGCTTCAACAACGTCCCCACCATGGAAAACGCCCGCATCGTCATCGACCCCGGACACAGCGGCCCCGACGGCGGCGCGGCGGGCAACCTGCAAAGCTACCCGGAAAAGGTCATCAACCAGCAGATTGCCAAGCGCCTTTACAACGTCCTAAAGAACAGCTACGGCTCCAACGTCTACCTTATCGATACCACCGGCTCCGCCAAGGTGGAGCTGGCCACCCGGGTATCGCTGGCGGAAAAGCACAACGCCCAGCTCTTCCTCAGCATCCACTGCAACTCGGCGGCCAGCACCTCGGCCAAGGGCAACGAAGCGTATTACTTCTACGCCTTTTCGGAGCCCTTTACCGACTATGTCAACAGCGCCCTGTATTCCGCCATCGGCAACCAGAACCGGGGCAGCAAGTACGGCCTCTACTACGTCACCCGCACCAGCCGGTATACCTCCACCCTGGCGGAATGCGGCTTTATGAGCAACAACAGCGAGTATAAGCTGCTGCTGGATTCCACCACCCAGCAGGAGATCGCCCAAAATCTGGCCCAGGCAATCTCCAGCTACTTCTCCTCCATCCGCTCCACCGGCTATGGCACCGGTACCGAATCGGTGGGGGCGGTGGCCCAGGTTGCCGTTACCGGTGTTACCCTGAACAAGGCGGAGCTTACCCTGGCCACAGGGGCCAGCGAGACACTGACCGCCACCGTCGCCCCGGAGAACGCCACCAACAAGACGGTGAAGTGGGCCAGCAGCGACGCGAAGATTGCCACAGTGGACCAGAACGGCAAGGTAACAGGCGTGGCGGCAGGCACGGCCACCATCACCGCCACCACCGAGGACGGCGGCAAAACCGCCACCTGCAAGGTGACTGTTACCGGCACGGCTGTTACCGGCGTTACCCTGAATAAGACCGAGCTTGCCCTGACGGTGGGGGCCAGCGAAGCTTTGTCTGCCACTGTCGCCCCGGAGAACGCCGCCAACAAGGCGGTAAAGTGGAGCAGCAGCAAGGCGGAGATTGCCACGGTGGACGAGGCGGGCAAGGTGACTGCCAAGGCGCCGGGCACCGCTACCATCACTGTCACCACGGTGGACGGGGGCAAGACCGCCACCTGCAAGGTGACTGTCACCGCCGCGGTGGTGCCGGTGACAGGCGTCACCCTGAACAAAACCAGCCTTGAGCTTACCGAGGGGGAGACCGCCGCCCTAACGGCTACGGTTGCCCCGGAGAACGCCACCAACAAGGGCGTCAGCTGGCAGAGCAGTAACCCGGCGGTGGCTACCGTTAAGGACGGCACTGTCACAGCGGTAAAGGCGGGCACCGCCGAGATTACCGTCACCACGGCGGAGGGCGGCAAGACGGCCAAGTGTACCGTTACCGTCAAGGCCAAGCCTCCGGCGGTGGTAGCTGTCACCGGCGTTACCTTGAATCCCGCCAGCGTGGAGCTTACCGAGGGGGAGACCGCCGCCCTGACGGCTACGGTTGCCCCGGAGAACGCCACCAACAAGAGCGTCAGCTGGAAGA
>JAAWGY010000180.1 GCA_022795575.1 Angelakisella sp.
GCCCTGGACCCGACGGCCAAAGGCGTCAGTCGCTTGGGGGGCGCTCCCCTAACGCCGCCTGGACCGCTTGGGCCCGGTTCTTCTACATGGGTGACAGCCCAATCTCAACCTTGGTTTGCTCAATGCTTGGTTAGGCGGCTGGCCCTGCGGGGGGACAGGCTCCAGCAGCCTTGCAAGGTAGCCGGTAGCGCCCGCTCCCTCCTTCCGGTTGGCCTGATAAGGTGCCTCCGGCGGATCTAATTCCCTGCGGGGGGAATGGTGTGGGATGGGCTTGCCGCTTTGTGACTAACGTTTGGTTGTGGTGGCAGGCGCATTTTGGGCCCACCGGCGCAAAGCTTTCCCGCTTTCGCAAACACCCTCCCCAACCTCCCCCAAAACTTTTGAAAAACTTTACTTGCATTTTCATAAAGGTTGTGGTAATATTACAATAAAGCACAAAACACTTTATAATATAGTTTTCAAAACCATATCCATCCTTTCCCACCCTCCCTCCTTGCGGAAAGCAACCCATGTGCGGTATAATAACCCCTGTCAAACCAAATCAGAGATGGGAGAAATGGAAAGATGAACAGTCTGGAAGCGGCAAGGTTAACCCTCCAGGAAGGAAACTATACTTGTGTGGTTGCCAAGGGGGGCAAGGTGATCTTTACCTCCCGGGAGCGCGGGGTAAAGCCCCTGGTGGACTGCTACCGGCAGTATGGCCAGGCCCAGGCGGGGGAGGACACCGCCCTGGCGGATAAGGTCATCGGCCGGGCGGCGGCACTGCTGGCGCGGCTGATGGGCGTCCGGGCCCTCTACGCCCGGGTCATCAGCCAAGGCGCTATGGAAGAGCTGAACAAGGCCGGCATCGAGGCCGGCTGCGAAACGATGGTGGAAGCGGTCCGCAACCGGGCCGGCACCGGCCTATGCCCCATGGAGCAGCTCTCCAGAGGGGTGGAGGACCCGGAGGAAATGCTGGCTAAGGCGGAGGAGTTTTTGGCGGGGCTGGCGGAGCAGGCCTGACCCAACCCTCCATAAGGCCGCGTCCCACCGACGGGAAAGGGAGGAGCATTATGGAAAAAGCGATTATGCGGCCCGGGGGATTCCCCAAACGGTACACCCTGGGGGAGGAGCTGGTAAACGCCATTACCCACGGCCTGGGCACCCTGCTGGCGGCGGCGGGAGGGACGCTGATGGTGGCCTCCTCGGCCTACCAGCGGGATCCCTACAAGCTGGCGGGGGCCATCGTCTACGGGGCGGCGCTGCTGCTCCTCTACCTGATGTCCACCCTCTACCACAGCGTCGCCAGCCCCAGGGCAAAGGAGGTGCTGCGGATCTTTGACCATTGCAGCATCTTCCTGCTCATCGCCGGAACCTACACCCCCTTTACCCTGATCACCCTGCGGCAACAGGGGGGCTGGCTCCTCTTCGGGGCCATTTGGGCAGCGGCGGCTTTGGGCATCACCCTAAACGCCATCGACCTGCGGCGGTTCGAGAAGGTCTCGGTGGCCTGCTACGTGGCCATGGGCTGGGCGGTGCTGTTCCACGCCCGGCAGCTGGCGGCGGCGCTGAGCCCCGCCGGGCTCTGGCTGCTGGTGGCCGGCGGCGTCTGCTACACGGCGGGGATCCTCTTCTACGTCATCCGCAAGCCCTATATGCACGGCATCTGGCATCTATTTGTCCTGGCTGGCAGCGTCTGCCACTTCCTCTGCGTCTGGTGGGATGTCATCGGGACCGGCTTCCGGCCCTGATAAAACACCCCCACAGCTGCAAACATCGTCCCCCTGCCCAAACCGGGCGGGGGGATTTTTGCGCCGAATAAGCCGCCGGCCCCCGGGGAAGGATAGAAGGGAGGCAAACAGAAAGCGCCTGCCCCGGCGGTACACCGGGAGCTGCCGGCGCAAAGGAAACGGAGGACAACACCATGGCGGAGCTTACCATTCGTGAGCTGGATTCCCTGAAGGACCAGCTGGCCCGGGAGCAGGCGCTGGTAAAAAAGTACCGGATGTACGGCGCCAAATGCTGCGACCCCCAGCTGCGCACCAAGTGCGAGCAGACGGCGGCCCGGCACCAGAACCACTACAACACGCTGCTAAAGCACCTAAGCTGAGGAGGATGGAAGGATGGCGGAGATTAGCCCCAACTTTGGGGACCGGGAGATTATGGAGGACGTCCTGGCGTCCCAGCGCCAGATGACGGCGGAGTACAACGCCGCGGCCAATCAGTGCGCCTCCAGCGCGCTCCAATCCGAGTTTATGACCCTTTTGGGGGAGGAGCAGCAGATCCAGATGGAGCTGTTCCAGGAGATGCAAAAGCGAGGCTGGCAGACGGTGCAGAAGGCCGGGGAGCAGGAGATCACCGCGGCCCGGGAGCGGTTCACCGGCACCGACAGCTAACCGGCCCGGGCCGTCCGGGCGGAGCGGCCAGCCGCCGCGTTCCCCAGCTCCCACAGAGTGGGGCGGTTTTTCCGCATCATCCGCGGAACATCCGCCCCTCTCGTTTTTGTACGAGCATTTTTTCCCATTTTGTGCTATACTATAATATCAGGGCGGCTCTTCCTTTGTATATCCGGCGCCGGAGATGGTCATCCTAATGGAAAACACAGACCCACACGAAAGGGAGGTTTTTCCATGAAGGACCCGAAGCAGCAGCTTCTCAACGAGGCGCAGGAGGACGAGGAGAGCCAGAGCCAGCAGGAGGAGCGCCAATCCGAGCAGATCTACCACTCCGGCTCGGTGACGCCGGAGGGTGGCCGTCACAAGATCCACTGCCTTACCATCATCGGCCAGGTAGAGGGCCACTACATCCTGCCCCCCCAAAACAAAACCACCAAGTACGAGCACGTCATCCCCCAGCTGGTGGCCATCGAACAGGACGACTCCATTAAGGGCCTGCTGATGATCCTGAACACCGTGGGGGGCGATGTGGAGGCCGGCCTTGCCATCGCCGAGCTGGTCAGCGGCATGAAGACCCCCACCGTCAGCCTGGTGTTAGGAGGCGGCCACTCCATCGGCGTCCCTTTGGCGGTAAGCGCCCGGTATTCCTTCATCGCCCCCACCGCCACCATGACGGTACACCCGGTGCGGATGAACGGGGTACTGCTGGGGGTGCCCCAAACCCTCTCCTACTTTGACAAGATGCAGGAGCGGATCACCGGCTTTGTCTGCCAAAACTCCGGCATCCAGCCGGAGCGGTTCAAGGAGCTGATGATGAACAGCGGCGAGCTGGTGATGGACATCGGCACCGTATTGGACGGCGAGATGGCGGTGGAGGAGGGGCTCATCGACTCCCTGGGTGGTCTCCACGAGGCGGTGGAGAAGCTCTACGACCTCATCGAGGCCCAGCCCAAGGAGGAGGCCCCGGAGGACCGCCCCAAGGCGGCTCCCCCCAAGCGCGGCCGGGCCGCCAAGGCTGCGGACCGCCACAAAAAGGAACCGGAGCCGGAAAAGAAGCCCGCCCGCTCCCCGGGGCGTCCCCGGAAGAAGCGGAGCGAGGCTGCCGGGCCGCTGGACCTCCCCCCGGTTCCTCTTCCCCCCACAGACAGCGCCGAGGCGCCCCGTCCCAAGCGCCGCCCCGGCCGTCCCAGGAAGGGGGAATAGCCGGTGCCCATCCACTCCATTCTCCCCCCGGAGGCCTACCTCCCCCAGGACCCGACGCCGGAGCAGGTTTGCAAGCGCTGCCCCTACGGATTTGTGGACTGCCTGCCCCTGCCGGACGGGCGGCTCCAGGTCAGCCGCATCATCTCCACCGACCCCGCCGCCTACCTGGACCCGGTCTTCACCCCCGGGGCGATTCTGCCGCCGACTCTCCAAAGCTGACCAAGCCCCCGCTTGGGGGTACATATTGCGCACCGAATGGGTATTTCGCCTGCTGTGGCAGCTGGTAGCTTTCTGAGGGGGAAGGAATTTCGCTCCTGCGGGAGCGACCAAAGGCGTTGCCTTTGGAAACTACCGCCCTTTGAAAAGGGCGGCCCCAAACTTTGCGCGCCTGCGGCGTTAGTGTGGTAGGCAGCTGTTAGTGCGGAAGGCACTGCAAAGGGAAGACCAAAAAAATTGTTTTTTAACCTGTCGGGAGAAGCTGCTGCCGGTGTGGAAGCTGCTGCGAAAGGAAAGCTAAAAAAATCATTTTTTAGGCTGCGGGAGATGATGCTTCCGCACCTTGCAGGCAGCTGCCGCCACCACCCCGAAGGGCGCGAAAGTTTCGGTCAAGCCTTTTCAAAGGCTTGCGGAATCCAAAGGCAGAGCCTTTGGTCGCTCCCGCAGGAGCGAAATTCCCCTGGCACAAGCTCTTCAATATAGATATTTCGCACAAATATATACTATTCGTATAAAACGCAGTGAAGCTTCGGTGTGCCTTAGCTCGTTTTGTTTGATAACAACACCATAGGGAGGTAATACATAATGTCATATTTCAACGCGATTGTACAGGGGCTTATACAGGGGTTTACCGAGTTCCTGCCGGTTTCCAGCTCGGGGCACCTGTCGCTGTACCAGTATTTTACCGGCACCAGCTCGGAGGAATCGCTGCTGTTTTCGGTGATGCTCCACTTTGGTACCCTGGCGGCGGTGGCGGTGGCCTTTTGGCCTACCCTGTGGCAGCTGCTGATCGAGTTTTTGTCCATCTTTGCCGACCTCTTTACCGGTAAGCTGTTCCGGGGGTACCCCAAGCCCTACCGGCGGATGCTCTACTTCCTGATGCTCTCCTGTGTGCCGCTGCTGGTGGTCCCCTTTGTCCAGGACTTTATCACCGGCTTTTCTACCGATAACAGCATCATCGCCGAGGGCTGCTTCTTCCTCATCACCGCCCTGCTGCTGACACTGGGGGATAAGGCGGTAAAGGGCATCAAAACTGCCCGGAGTATGACCGCCCAGGATTCGGTGGCCGTTGGGGTGGCCCAGGTGCTGGCTACCCTGCCGGGTGTCTCCCGGTCCGGCTCCACCATCTCTGCCGGCCTTATGATGGGGCTGGACCGGAGCTTCGCCGTCACCTACTCCTTTATCCTGGGGCTGCCGGCCATCCTGGCGGCGGGGCTGCTGGACCTGAAGGACGTGGTGGAGGCCGGGGAGCTGGGCATCCCCCTGGGGCCCGCCCTGGTGGGGATGGCGGTGGCGGCGGTGTCCGGCTTCCTCTCCATTAAGCTGGTCAGCTACATCGTCCGGTCGGATAAGTTCCGGATCTTCGCCTGGTACACCCTTGTTTTGGGGGTGCTGGTGCTGGGGATCGGTATCCTGGAGCAGTTCACCGGCCACGCTATCCAGCAGTACATCAGCAGCACCATGATGACGGCCTTTGTGACGGTGGGCTGAGATGACGGGAAGAGGATGGAAAAGGGCGCTGGTCCCTTTGGCGCTGGCCCTCTGCCTGACGGGGTGCGCCCCGGGGGGCGGGCGGGTGCTGGATGTTTCGGGGGAGCGGCAGGCTATGGCGGCGGCGGTGGACGGCCTCTTTGCCGCCCTGGACGCCCGGGACGGGGAGGCGGTGGCGGCCCTCTTTTCCCCGGAGGTGCGGGAGAAGGACGAGGACCTGGAGGAGCAGGTCCGGCAGCTGCTGGCGGTCTACCCCGGCCCCACCGAGCGGTACGACTTGGAATACGACGGCGGGGCCAAGCAGCGCAGCGGCGGCAGCTATTACAACACCACAGCCTGC